>CALFWL010000208.1 GCA_937928215.1 uncultured Pirellulaceae bacterium
TCGGCCGTCGCGTGTAGCAGCTCGGGATCGATCAAGCCGATCACATAACGCAGGTACAGATCGCTGTCGGTGACGTTTTCCACATCACCGCCACACACGCCGCACAAGTATCCTTCGTCGCATTTCGCCATGACATCGACCCGAGGACTTTCTGAAAACGATTTTGGAACTCTGTCTTCGAGGGTCAGATGCCCAGCACGTCGTACATGTTGTACAGCCCAGGCGGCTGAGTGGCGACGAACTTGGCAGCGGCAAGCGCCCCCAATGCGTAACAGTCACGATTGGAAGAAGCCACTTTTAGTTCGATCGTCTCTCCCAGCATCCCAAACACGATGGTGTGCTGTCCGGTGTCGTCGCCTGTTCGAACCGCGTGGTAGCCGATTTCGTTGTGGGGTCGCTGTCCCATTTCTCCTTCACGCCCATGCTGGTGGTTGGTGATACCCATGGCATCTGCCAAGATCTCGCCAAACTTCAACGCGGTGCCGCTGGGAGCGTCGGCCTTGAATCGATGGTGACGCTCGATGATCTCCACATCGACGCCGGTGGCATGATCTTTCAAAGCCAAGCCTGCCGTTTCGGCCAACTTCATGGTCAGGTTCACGGCAAGGCTCATGCTGGGAGCCCAGACGACGGAGATCGTTTTGGAGGCGTCGCGGATCTTCTGAATCGTGGCTTCTTCAAGCCCGGTCGTCGCCATCACCAGTGGAACCGAGTTCTTTGCACAATGGTCGATGGCTCGATCCGCGCCAGCCGGCAACGAGAAATCGATTAACGCCTCGATGCCATCAGGGATTTGAGCAGTCAACGGAATCCCGATCTTGCCGGCTCCCGCGATTTCACCTGCGTCTTTGCCCAACTGCGGATGTGCCGACGACTCGATCGCTGCCACGACTTGAAACGACGAGTCTTGCGAGCCCAGATTGATCAGTCGATGACCCATCCGGCCTCCGGCTCCATTGATTGCTAATTTGATCATGTGGATCGAGTTCCCCAGCTGTCCAAGAGTTTGTATTGAGAGGTTGTATTCGATGGATTCGATATCCTCACGTTTTACACCAGCAAGGCGATTTTCGTCAGCGGGCACTTCGTCCCCGTTAGGGTAATTTGTGAGCCAGATTCACCGATAATCATGCCAGAAAAAGCGACATTCTCTGGCTCGTCCAACTGCGGGGCAAGGTTCGGTTTCGCGTTAGCAATTTCTGATCGGATTGGCGAACCTTTTGTCGTCCAATGCGTACTCGCATGGTGAAAGAAACGGCGAGTCCGAATCGATCAACGCGAGGGGGCTGGGAACGGTTTCTTGGTAACGAATTGGCTCGATTCCCTGTCTTGAGTTGTTAAAATGTCCTACCTGCAAAATTTGTAACGCTAATTTGACGCAGGGTTTACGCGAGTCTACAATGCTGGCCCAAATCGGTAGGCGAGCGTTTCCCCACTGATCGTGATCGCCCGAACATTCCAAGATGTGCCTTTTGATTTGACCCCAATCGCCGAACAGATCACCCATGCAGTGAGATGAAAATATGAAGATGAAAAAAGCGGATGTAAAGCCTTTCAAGGAAATGCTGCTGGAATTGCGAGCACGATTGCGGGGCGACGTTTCGACATTGGCGAATGCGGCATTGTCCAAGTCCGGTTCAGGTGGATCCGGAGCCGGTGCGGTCCCCAATCATATGGCGGATTTCGGAAGCGACACTTACGAGCAAGACAATACGATCCTGCTGATGAACAACGAGGGCGAGACGTTGACTCAGATCGAGGGCGCTCTTGTCCGGATTGAAGAGGGAGTTTATGGTTCGTGTGCCGAGTGTAACAGCAAGATCCCAAAGACTCGGCTCAAAGCGATCCCTTACACTCCGTACTGCGTCAAGTGTGCAAGTGAACTCGAAACCAACCGATATTGATTCCAGTTCAGGTCACGCGTTCGAGTCTACACCAGCGCGCAGCGACAACCCAACGACATTGAACAATCAGGACGAACGACTTCCCTTTAGTCGTTACGTCCTTTTTTTTTCGCCGTTGGTCGTGGGCTTGGCGGCGGATCTCTGGACCAAGGCGTTTATGTTCCAGAACTATTTCGATCCACTGCGTGCGGTGGAACAATACCCGCAACAAAAACACTGGTGGGTCGAGAACATCTTCGGGATTCAAACTTCCACCAATCCTGGTGCTCTGTTTGGCTTGGGGGCGGGGTACAGTTGGCTGTTCGCAATCTTTTCTGTCGTAGCGCTGGTTGGCGTACTGTTGTGGATGTTCGTCGCCAAAGCGGCTCATGATCGTTGGCTGGCGTGGACCGTCGGGATGATTACCGGTGGAATCTTAGGGAACCTGTACGATCGAGTCGGTCTGGGGTACGTGGTCGGATGGCCCGAAAGTATTCGAACGAATGTTCGTGATTGGATTCTGTTCGAGTTGGACGGGGTGCCTTTTTTCGATCCGTGGCCTAATTTCAACATTGCTGATTGTTTGCTCGTTTGCGGAGCCATTATGCTACTGCTGCACGCCTTCTTGATGGTCGACACGGACCAAAACACTGAAAACGAATAAGCTCAATGTCTGACTCTGAACTGGATAAACGACTTGCTTTGGCGAATGAGATCGCGGTCGCAGCCGGTAAGTTGACGCTGAAATTCTTTCGCACCGATCGTTTCGAGGTCATTCGCAAAGGTGATGGCTCGCCGTTGACGGTTGCCGATCAAGAGGCTGAAACGTTTTTGCGTCAACAGATTTCCGATGCGTTCCCTGACGACGCGATCGTGGGCGAGGAATTTGGACAACAGGAAGGCGACTCCGGCTACGGCTGGATTCTTGATCCAATCGACGGCACTAAGTCGTTTATCAGTGGCGTGCCGTTGTACGGGACGATGATTGGTATCGAGAGAACCATCGATTCGTCAGACATGCGAGAAAGCGTGATCGGATCGGTTTATCTGCCGGGGATCGATGAGGGGATCTTCGCTTCGAAGGGCAGCGGAGCGTGGCACTTTTCCGGAAGCGGGAAACCTGTTGCAGCAAGCGTTTCCAAAACTTCGACGTTGGCCGATAGTGTGCTTGTGACTTCTCAGGTTGAAACCTTTGGTGAGCGGGACGCGATGGACGTGTACCATCGACTGGCAGAGTCGGTCTATTTTTCACGGACTTGGGGCGACGTGTTCGGTTATTTGTTAGTCGCGACCGGTCGAGTCGAAGTGATGATCGACCCGGTTCTAAATATCTGGGACGCTGCCGCAGTCCAGCCGATAATCGAAGAGGCCGGTGGCCGGTTCACCGATTGGCACGGTGTGTCACGGATTGATGCGGGCGATGCGATCGGCTCGAACGGACTGGTTCACAATTCCGTGCTGGCGATCTTGAAGGGGTAACGATTTACTTGGACAGGCGTGTGCGGTGCTTTCCCCGCGTCGCGCATCTTCGCCACGCAATTGGGACGCACGCGACTCGGACGGAGTCGCGTTGTTCCGTGGTTAGGGAGGGGGAGGCTCTGCCCGACCCCGTTGCTGGTTTGCGCTTGTCATGGAATTGGCTTGGACGGAGCCGCGCTCTCCCTTGGCTGCACGCCAATTTTGGGAGGGGAAGGCTCCGCCCGCCCCCGTTACTGGTTTACGCTTGTCATGGATTTGGCTTGGGCGGAGCCGCGCCCTCCCTTGCGTTGGTCGCGCCCTCCCTTGCGTTGGTCGCGCCCTCCCTTGCGTTGGTCGCGCCCTCCCTCGCGTTGAGCGTGTGTCGTCCCTTGATTTGATCCCGCCCTTCCGCGTTGGTTGCGATCTCGCGGTTCAATATCTGAACGATTGCCTGCCTGCCGAGCGATCGATTGGAACCGAGGGGAATCGATATCCGACTCCTGCGACACCGCTGGCGATCATCCGGTTTTCGCTCAGACAGCCGTACGGATCAGAGTCTTTGCCACAGTAACCGTTGTCC
>CALFWL010000209.1 GCA_937928215.1 uncultured Pirellulaceae bacterium
GCGCCGTAATCCCATCGCTGATGACCAGAGCCACGTTGTAGGCCAGCAGGTCGGAGATTTCGTCTTTGTAAGTTTGCAGTTGCGAGTAAGCCTTCCACACATCGGCCGATTCATCCGCCGGGTTCTTCAGTTCGACGACCGCCAGTGGCAAGCCATTGACGAAGACCACAACATCGGGCCTACGAGCCTGCTTGGTTCCCGCGACGCTGAACTGGTTGACGACCAGCAAGTCGTTGTTGTCCGGGTTTTGGAAGTCGATGATCTGAGCGTAGACCGTTTCCTTGCCATCGTCCCCATCTTTTGTCGAAGTGTATTCGACCTTGACTCCGTTGGTGTAGAGTCGATGCAGTGCTCGGTTGTTTTGTTCTAGGCTGGGATGATCGGGATTGGCGACGACGTGCACGACATCATCGACGGCGGATTGTGGAAGATCAGGATTCAGTCGAGCCACCGCCTCGGCCAAGCGATCTTTCAAGACGACAACTCGGTAGTCATCTCGTTCTGGAGCGTCTCCATCGGGTGAGATGTTCAGTGCTGACACCTACGGATTCGGCGCAGAACTGATATGATGCGTAAAACTGGAAAAATGGGGTGCTGAATAAATGAAAAAACGTGCGCCGAGAAACAGAACACTTTCGTGCTCACCGGAAGAGATATCGCGTTACAAAAAGCAACTGATGTCATTGGATTCGCCCACACAGGTGAGCGAAGTTGAGGATCAAATTATCTGCCAAGACTTCTTGGACGCCATCCGATACTTGCCATCGTCGAGTATTGACCTTCTCGTAATGGACCCTCCGTATAACTTATCGAAAAACTACAACGGTTCGGTTTTCCGAGAAAAAAAGGCACTGGAATATCAGGAGTGGTTCGGGCAAGTCATCGAGAAAGTCCGTCCGACATTGAAGCCAAACGCTTCAGTCTATGTGTGTTCCGACTGGCGAACCTCCATGTTAATCGCACCAATTCTCGGCGAGGCTTTCGAGATACGCAATCGTATTACATGGGAACGTGAGAAAGGGCGTGGGTCGAAGACCAACTGGAAGAACAATACCGAAGACATTTGGTTCTGTACGGTCTCGGCGGACTACGTATTCAACGTTGACTCCGTGAAGCTCAAGCGGAAAGTTATTGCACCATATCGCGACGCCTCCGGTAAGCCCAAGGACTGGAATGAGGGTGCTGATGGCAATTTCAGGTTGACGCATCCGTCGAATGTCTGGACTGATCTGACAATCCCGTTTTGGTCGATGCCTGAAAACACGGATCATCCCACACAGAAACCGGAAAAGCTGGTTGCAAAGCTAATCCTTGCCAGTTCCAATTCGGGCGATTTTGTTCTGGACCCATTTTTGGGGAGTGGGACCACGGCTGTTGTCGCGAAGAAACTCGGAAGACGATTTTGCGGTATCGAACAAAACACTGAGTATTGCTGTTGGGCAGCAAAGAGACTGGCAACAGCTGCAAGCGACTCCTCAATCCAAGGCTACTCCGAAGGTGTCTTCTGGGAGCGAAACAGCTTAAGCGACCAGAAGCCACAAAAGAAGAAGGAAGCCGAGACACCAATGAGTCTATTCGATGCGTGACGCTCTCTCAAAAATCGCCTCCTTTGTGAAAGAGCGAGACGGCATTAATGATAAGGCAAAGCTCTGCAATGAAGTGGTCGATAGTTTCGGTCTGACGCGAGACCGGTCAGTTTACTACTGCGATGAATTTGCGATTCGATTCAGTGCCGCGAAAAAATCAACGTTTTCCAACACGGTTCTGTCGCTGTCGAACTTGCAGAAGTTTGATGATCGACCGTTTGTAGTCTGCGTGGTCACTCCCGGCGAAAACCACATGCTGCTAGCGAACACTTCATTGCTGCGAAAAATCAGTCACAGCTCACAGAGTCTACGAGAAGGCAACATTCGCGGCTCATTCAACGGCTCCGACATCGCGCGCGAACTGGACGGAATCGAAAATGTTGCCAGCAACCTATTTAAGCTGTTTTGCATTCATGCTTCGATTGGATTTAGCGGCAATCTAGCGAGACTCGTTGAAGCGACCAACGACATTTCACCAACGGGGAAAAAGTTTGACGTGAACGAGGCAGCGAGGAAAAACGTCGTTGCGTCACCCGAAAGGGCTCTGAGCTTTCTTCAGTCGAATGACTTTACCACGCTCAAAGCGGAGCTTGACGCTAAGGTGACGAAATTCAAGAACGAAATCTTGCTCGCTTCGATGATCGAAAATGTAAATGTGCGTGGGCGAGTGATCGAATACTTGATTGCAGGCGAGGATGATGAACTGCGCAACAATCTGGTAGCTGCATTGAAGGCGTCTGAAGGCGGACTTCCAAAGTTCAAGACGGACAATACGCTAGGCGACTACGAACGTATTTTCGACGAGTTTGATACAGCTACCGACGTAAAAACAAAGATTATGGTTCTTAGCTCGAATCCGAAGGCGTACAACATCGACAAGATGCTGGCGTTCCTTGCGAAACCAAAGTCAGTCTTCCTTTTCTACTTCGTAGGAATCGACGAGAAGACCGTGCTTCACCCGGTATTGGTCTCAATATTTCAAAAGGAACTCTTGGGAGCGACCGTGACCTTGAAGCACTGGGCGGGCCGAAACTCCAGAGGGGTAACGCAGTTTGACGGAAGTGTTGTCGGCAACATTATCAAGAATTACAGACCAAGTATTGAGGTAGAGTCCGCGACGGAGTTCTTGGAGGCGCTAATTGGTTTGTAAAGCGGATCGCCGCCTGCAGTTTTTCGGACTCGTGAAATTGAGTGGCTAACTCGCGGGTCAAGCCCTCCACCTCTTCGGCGTAGGGGACGCGACCGGACGTGAGCACGTTAGTCTCGAAGGGACGGCATGTTGTAGCCACGGGTGCAAACCCGTGGATGGAGAGATCAAAACGAACGCGAAGCCCTGAAGGGGCGACATGAATTGCGCACGCTGGATTTCCTGTCGTCCCTTTGGGACTAATGGTGTGGTGGGGATTCTCGTTCCATGGGCTGACGCCCATGGCTACATCATTTCGCCACTTCGTGGCTGGGTGCGTTCGTCGTGCTGTTGCCGAGTGGGCGATCATGCGATGACCTCCTGCTCGAAGACGTATCGCATGTCAAATTCGGGGTTGTGCTTTTTCAGAATGGCAAGGAATTCTTCTTCAAATGTGTTCTTTCGATGATGCTCGGCTTGGTTTGCGATGTACTCCGAAACCGAAGGCATTTGTGACTCACTGACTGAGAACGCAGCATAGCCGGATTGCCACTCAAACTTTCGTGTCACGTCGGATCTCTCGTTGATCCATTTAGATGAATTCGACTTTATCTTTCGCAGAACATCGGAGATCGCGATTGTTGGGCTGAGCTTTGCCAACAGATGCACGTGGTCTTGGACGCCGCCTATCTTAAGTAGCGTTCCTTTCTGGTCGCGGACGATGCCTCCTAGGTAGCCATAAAGGTCGTCTTGCCATTCCTCGCAAATTGTTGGCTTGCGATACTTCGTGCTGTAGATGATGTGGTACAGCAGGTTGGTGAAGGTTGACATCGCTATTCCTTTCCCGCTGCGGCAGGCAAATCAAACCCAAGTGCCTTCATGTTCTTACGGATGGCTTTTTCCAGCTTGGCAGACTCGGCGAATTGGTCAGCGAGTTCACTGGTGAGCGTTGACATCTTCTCCGCGAACGGAATGCCGTCGTCTTCGACTTCTTCCGCACCGACGTAACGGCCCGGTGTAAGAACGAACCCGTGCTCGGCAATTTCATCGAGCGTGGCGCTTTTGCAAAAACCCGGAACATCCGAATATGCGTCTTTGTCTCGCTTCCACGCATGAAAGGTGCTGACGATCTTTTCCGTGTCTTCGTCGGTGAAGGCCCGGAGGACTCGGTCCACCATATAGCCCAGCTTGCGGGCATCGATGAAGAGTACTTCGTCTGTCCGGTCGCGGAAGGCGGCGGCTCCTCGGCCTCGCTTCTGTTTCGTTTTGGTCAGGAACCAGATGCAGGCCGGTATCTGCGTGTTGGTAAAGAGCTGGTCAGTGGGTGAGGTTTTGAAACGCGGAGACGCAGAGATCGCAGAGGAAATTCTCGGACAAGAACTCTACGTTCTCCGCGCTTCCGCGTTTCTATCTCTTTCAAACCAGATCATGACGCCTCCTTGAAGTTATTGACGATCCGATGCAAACCATCCACAAGTCTGACCTCGTGGAAATTGATGAGCAAACCGACCTGCAAGTTCATCAGGCGAAGGTGAGACAGCGTTTGAGCTTTGTCGACAGGATGGATTGTTGATTTGGCCTTTAGCTCGACGACGACACTTCCATTGACCAGCAAGTCAGCTCGGAAACCGCATTCCAAATGAACTTCGTCGTAGACAACAGGAATCGGTTGCTCTTCTACGACTTCAAATCCGCGTTTGCGTAGCTCGTACGCCAGACACTTCCGATAAGCCGTTTCAAGCAGCCCCGGTCCAAGCCGCTGATGGACTTCGATCGCGGCGCCGATGATTGCTTCCGTCTGTGCATTCAGGTTACTCACGATTCATCTCCGATCGAAAAGATTTGAAACGCGGAGACGCAGAGAGCGCAGAGGAGATGCTCAGACAAGAACTCTGCGTTCCCCGCGCCTCTGCGTTTCTATCTCTTACGAATCTGCTCGCGAGGGCAGGCGGATTGGCCATCACGTAGTCGGCTCGCAGGTCCGGGTGCAGGTCTTTGGTGAAACTGTTGGCTGGCTCTTTGCCAAAGTTAAAGTCGATCCCGCGGATGGCCATGTTCATCGCGGCCAGTCGCCATGTGGTGGGATTCGATTCCTGTCCGTAGACCGAGACGTCGCCGATCTTGCCGCCGTGCTCTTGGATGAATTTCTCGCTGGAGACAAAGCCGCTGCTATATGCAAAACCTTGCGGGGCCGGGTCATACATAAGCTCGCCCTTTGAACGGTTCGAGCATTTCGACTACGAGCGAGACGATGGATTTGGGCGTGTAGTACTGACCGCCCTTTTTGCCTTCGGCGAGTGCGAATTGGCCAAGGAAGTATTCGTAGACGTGGCCAAGGATGTCTTTGGCGTCGAGGTCTTCGTGCTGGAAGGGAATTTCGGCGATCAGGTTGATCAGGCCGATGAGGCTTTCGGCAGGTAGCTGGAGCTGCGTGTAGTTTTTGTTGAGGACGTTTTTGAGCTTCGGGTTTTTCTTTTCGACTTCGGCAAGGGCGTCGTCGATCAGTTTGCCAATGGAGGTGATTTTGTATTTCTTCTTTTTGCCGTTGACGACGGTGATCTCGGTGCCGGATGCGAGAGGGGCGCTTTCCTGGATGGTTTGCGAGCGAGGGCGGGGACCCAAAAGACATTCTCTTCGACGTAGTAGTCGCGGACTTCGAGTTCGGCGTGGATTTCTTCAGCGTACGCTTCGTCGCCGTCGTAGTCGGCAGGATCGAGGTAGTAGTCGTCTGTGGAGTCTCGAAGACGGGATTCGACTTGTTCTTGGCGGATATCAAAAGCGTCTGAAACGTATTTCAAAAAGATCAGCCCGAGAACGGCATGTTTGTAGACGGCCGCGTCGAGGTTGGATCGGAGCTTGTCAGCAGCGGTCCAGAGTTTCTTATCGAGCTCCTTAAGGAACTCCCGATTATCAGCCATTCGCATTTTCCAAAGATGCATCCAAAGAGAAAATCCGGCAGGCGGTTGGATGCCGCTGTTCGGGCTGCAGACCCTAAGCCGGAAGCGCCGATTCTAGCAGTTTTCTTTGGCGCTGTTAGATTCTGAACGGCGATTTTTCGCAGCGGTTCGTGTGGCCACTGTGGGGAATCTCGAGAATGTGCCTAAGTTGCGGCGAGAACAGCCCTCCGCGGTTCATCGTCGAGCCACGTTGAAGAAGCTCGCATGCAAACCGCCTAGTTCAACTAGAAACTTGACAATACTTAACATTGAAAAAATCCTGTGGTTGGTCTGGTGGGTTTGGTTGGTCACCTAGGGCCACCGTCACCCGTGAAACGAGTGGTAACATAGTCGAGCGCAGCCCGTCGGTAAGACACAAGCGTCTACGGTATCCCGCTTTTTCTCGGGGATCATTGAATACCGTAGACCGTAGACGGGTAGACACGATGAAAAGTGAATTCAGCTTTGCTGGATCATCTCCAATATGGAAGCTTTCACATCTTCATTCAAGCTCGGCCAAACCTCGATCATTGTTCTCAAGCCGATGTCGGCGACAATCTTTGCACCACCCTCTGCACCCACGATGGAGGAAGTACTCAAGCTCAAAAGTCTTAGTCCTGCTTGATTTGCAATTCTTCCAATTTTTCCAATTCTTCTATAAGCTGGCATCGTCTTGGCTCGTTCAGCGAGCGAAACAGCCTTACCAATTCGATTTCATCCGGGCTCAGATCGTCCGTTTTTGCAACTAAGTGGCCCACCGAGTGGACCACCAATTCTGGTTTTTGAGTTTTTGCAGAGGTTTTAAGCGTTTGTTGAAGTCCCGTAGGGGTCACTTGAAGCTCTATCAGATTACGTCTGGTAGAGCTTTTTTCGTGTCTTGTCATCAGCGTCGCTGGGCTGAATGGCAGGCAGCAGCTGTTCGGTTCCGGCCCGGCACACATTTATACACATGTGAAGGAGTGCACGCTTTTGCGGGACGGCAGAACTTTCCTGCTTCCACTAGGTTGAAGAAGCCCGTTACCGGTAATTCAACTTTCTACAACTCCTTTCTGTTCGCTATGAAACTGTTCACCTTTTTCTGCCTGACGTCCGTTCTGGCGGGGTCGATCGCGACCGCCACCGAGACCATTTTTGTTGCTCCAACTGGCGACGATACGAATACGGGCGATCAGGATTCGCCATTGCGGACGATCTCCGCCGCTGCTGAAAGGGCAATGCCGGGCGATACGGTGCTGGTGCTGGAAGGCGTCTATCGCGAACGAGTGACTCCGGCGCGGGGTGGATCTGAAGGGAAGCGGATCGTCTATCGAGCTGAACCAGGAAAACGAGTCGTCATCAAAGGCTCCGATATCTGGCAACCGCAATGGCGTTCCGATGGCAAAGGGATCTTCTCGGCAGTTCCTTCGGATAAAATGTTCGACGACCGCAGCCCGGAATACGTCGATGGCCATAATCCGTTCCGAATTCAATTGGCGTCCACGCCATGGGAACGCGAAGGAAAACGCGAAGTCGAACGTGGCTACCAAGGAGACCCCAAAATTACGTTCACGTGCGGCCAAGTCTTCGTCAATGGAGAACGTTATCGCGAAGTGCCTCTCCACGAAGAGTTAACCACAAAGTGCTGGTTTTTCGATGAATCAGACGGGCGGATTTTCGTCGGATTCGGCGACTTGGCCCCCGATGATCAACAAGTCGAAATCGCAACTCGCCGCCGCATTTTCGCTCCTCAGCAACGAGGCCTAGGCTACATCACGGTCGAAGGTTTCATCATGGAGCATTGCGGCAACCAGTACCCAACCAACTTCTGGCAGATAAATGCCAACGCACAAAAAGGCGCGTTGGGTATCGAGGCCGGACATCATTGGCTGATTCGCCGCAACGTCATTCGGCTGGCCAAGACGTTCGCGATTGACGCTGGCTACGTCGACAAAAGAAGCGGTGACAAATTCCCCGTCAACGACAACGTGATTGAAGAAAACTATGTCGTCGACAATGGTTCGGCGGGTATCCTATCCAATCGATCGGAGCGCATGATCATTCGCGATAATGTGATCACGAACAATAACACGCTGCGGTTCTTTGAATTGAAGCGGTGGGAGCAGGCCGGGATCAAATGTCACCATATCAAGGATGGTCATATCTTCAGGAACTACATCGCTGATAATCAGCTGACATATGGTGTCTGGTTGGACAATCAATTTCCCGACAGTAGAGTTTCTCACAACGTGATCGTGAACAACGATCGGGCGGGCGTGTTCTTGGAAATGAGCGATTACGGGTTTAATCGCGCGCTAATCGACAACAATGTCATCGTTGGCAACCACGAGAACTCGGTTTACATCCACGACGCCTCAGGAGCCACGTTCGCTCACAACCTGTTCGCTAACACCGTCCCAAGAGGCAATCGCAGCCAAGCCGTTCACATTCGGCAGGTGTCCGCGCGAACGAAAACTTACCACCACTCGTTCTTCAATAACCTGTTTATTGGCAACCGCCACTGGGTGGATGTCAATCATCCATCCCACCGCAGCGGCCCGCAGCGATTTGAAAACAACGTCTTTGATGGAAACCCAGACGAACGGCGATTTGTCATCAACCATGATTCGGACAAACCTGCTCCTTGGGATGATGCCCAGTTCGTGAAAATGGTATCCGATGAATTGGGTGAAAAATCGCCCGGTGTCAATCAATTAACCAGTCCGCTGGGCGCGAAAATGAATGCCCAGTTATGGCAAGCGTTCTGGAATTCTCATGGCCTTGAGAACAGCAATGAGAGCCGTTTTCATCCGAACAGCCATGTTGAATATGACGCGGAAAACCAAACGCTGAAGGTCGTCGTCTCCTACAACCCTCAAGAGACCTCTTCGACCAAGGTCGCTGGATTGGACACCGATCTTTTGGGGGCCCGCATTAACGGGCGGGGCGATGCGGTCGCTGGGCCTTTTCAAAATCTCAAGGAAGGCAGCAACGAATTCCGGGTCTGGTCCGGGCTGCCAGTTCTCAAGCCCGGCGAGCTGCCCAGTGTCGATTTCAATCAACCGTAATTTCTAACAGGCGGAAATTTCGCCATCAACATCCACCACAAATCGCACCAATCAGTTCACGATGGCACGACAACAACTGGCCTTCATCCCAACTTCTTAATAGAAGCGTTGATTGTTTCCAATTGCTCCTTCGCCTGAGCCAATCCTTCGCGGACTTTTTCTACAAATTCAGGCGCTGCGTTGTTGATGAATTTCTCGTTGGACAGCTTCTTCTCTTTGCCAACGATGTCCTTCGTCAATCGATCGGATTCTTTTTCAAGCCGTTTCTTTTCGGCGGCCTTGTCGATCAATCCATCAAGGTCGACGAATATTTCCAATTCAGGCATCGCGACCGTCGCATTAATTTCAGGAGCCACAATTCCGTTGCCAATGCCGGTCAATTCCGACGCCGCCATCGATCGGAAGAAACCAGTCAAAGGCTTTAGCGCTTGCTCGGTTTCTTGATCGCAGCGAATCGAAAACTTCACTTCCTTTTTCGGCGGAATATTCTGAGCCGCGCGGATCTCGCGAAGCGCTGCCAAGGTTCGCTGATACAGCGAGAATCGAGCTTCGGTCTCCACGCTGTGCCATGTTTCATCCAGCTGCGGCCACTGCGCGACGATCACCGCGTCAGCGGCTGGTGCGATCGCATCGAACCCACGCTCGGGAGCCAGTTTTGCCAATGTTTGCCAGATTTCCTCGGTCACAAACGGCATCACGGGATGAAGCAGTCGTAGAATTGTGTCCAGCGTGTAAGCCAGCATCCGTTGAGCGTGAGGACGTAGTTTTTCGTCGGCAAATCGATCCTTGAGCATTTCAACATAGAAGCTACAGAAGTGGTCCCAGGCGAAATCGTAAAGCTCGCGCGCCGCTTCGGCATAATGGAATTGCTCAAAACTGTCCGTGACGCTTCTTGAAACCGTCGTCAGTCGACTGAGCATCCAGCGGTCCTCAACCGTCAGATCGGCCTCGACAACCGGAGCTGCCACGAACCCTTCCAGATTCAACATCGCGAAACGTGACGCGTTCCAGAGCTTGTTCACGAAATTCCGAGCGACTTCGAACTTCTCGGCGATCACGGCTCCACGGACGAGCGATTTGTCTTCCTCCGTTTGAGCCCATTGGGTCGAAAACGGCTCTTTGCATTTCGGACAGTCGACCTTGGGAAGGACTCGGTTCTTTTTGGTTTGAGGAAACGTATGCTGACAATGCGGGCATTCGAAATCGACCGGCAAGCGAACGTCCTGTGTCTCCGTTGTCAAATGAGCCATCGCAAAACGCAACGCGTCGGCACCGAACTTTTCGATCACGTCCAACGGGTCGATTCCATTCCCCTTTGATTTGGACATCGTCTCGCCGAAGCCGTCCAAAATTTTCGGGTGAATGAACACGTTGTCGAACGGAATCTCGCCTACGTTATTCAAGCCCATCAGCACCATCCGCGCGACCCACAACGTGATGATGTCACGGCTGGTGATCAATGTGCTGGTTGGATAAAAGCACTTCAGCTCGGCCGTTTCTTCTGGCCAGCCCAGCGTCGAATGCGGCCAGATCGCGGAACTGAACCATGTATCCAGAACGTCTTCTTCTCGAACCAGACCGGCGTCGGTCAGTTGTTGTTCCAGC
Organism: uncultured Pirellulaceae bacterium; assembly: GCA_937928215.1. Taxonomy (GTDB): domain Bacteria; phylum Planctomycetota; class Planctomycetia; order Pirellulales; family Pirellulaceae; genus Mariniblastus. The sequence continues at coordinate 10,298 of CALFWL010000209.1, forward strand.
CGATGACCGTCCACTTGAACGCAAACGTGGACGGTCGAGTGTGGCAGTTCCAACAGTTTTCGCTTCTGTTCGTTTTCTTCAAACGAAGGTTCGATTTGAATTGAAGCAACGGCGTTATCAAACCCGGACAATGCCTTGATTTTCGCAACAACCTGATCGCTTTCGGCCTCGGACGCACAAGCCACAGACCAGACTGGAATCTGGTGCCCCCACCAAAGCTGTCGCGAAACGGGCCAATCACGTTTTTCGCCCAACCAATCAAGGTACCCGTTAGCGTATCGTGACGGAGTAATTTTGACTCGACCATCGCTGACCGCGTCCATCGCCGACTGAGCCAACTGGTCCATCGCGACGAACCATTGATCGGCCAAGAACGGTTCGATCGGAGTTTTGCTGCGATCCGACTGCGGCATTTCGATTTCTCGATCTTCCACCTGCTGTAGTAAGCCGAGTGCTTCCAGATCTTCGACGACTTTCTTGCGAGCCTGTTTCATCGACAGCGATTCGTACTTTCCGGCCTCCGCGTTGAGCGTTCCGTCGCGGTTCATGATGTTGATCATGGGCAATTCGCAGCGCTTGCCGACCTCGTAATCATTCGGGTCATGCGCCGGCGTGATTTTCACACAGCCCGAACCCAGTTCCGGCTTGGCCCATGGATCGCAGACGATTGGGATTTCTCGATCCATCAGCGGCAGCATTAACATTCGCCCATCCTTCGCCATGTCACGCAACTGTTCGAGTGCGGGGAGCATTTCCTTGCGGCGATCAGCCAGCGCATCGATCTGCTGCTGAATTGATTCGTGCTCGGCAGCCGGCGCTTTTTTCAGTTTGTCATTCAACTCAGACGCGACTCGACTGAGCGCTGCCGCAGGATCGGGGTGAACGGCAACGGCGGTGTCCCCCAGCATCGTTTCAGGTCGAGTCGTCGCGACGATCACATGGGCGGGCTCGCCCGGTTTCGGATCGATGACCGGATACATGAAGTGCCAAAAACTTCCCTTGATCGTCTTGGAGAAAACCTCGTCGTCGCTGACCGTCGTTTGTAGAAACGTGTCCCAGTTGACCAGTCGCTTGCCGCGATAGATCCGCTGCTTGGCGAACAAGTCAAAGAATGTGTGCCGAACCGCACGAGCGCAGGTTTCGTCGAGAGTGAAACGCGTTCGCTCCCAGTCACAACTACAGCCCATCTGTTTCAGTTGGCCGAGGATGCGTTTCTCGTACTCTTTTTTCCAATCCCAGATCCGAGCAACCAGTTTTTCTCGACCGAGATCGTGCCGAGTTTTGCCCTCTTGCTCCTTCAGCCGTTTTTCGACGACCGCTTGAGTCGCAATGCCCGCGTGGTCGGTGCCGGGCATCCAAAGCGTGTTGAATCCCTGCATCCGCTTCATGCGGACCTGAATGTCTTGCAGGGTGTTGTTCAACGCGTGCCCAAGGTGCAGCGCTCCGGTCACATTCGGTGGTGGGATGACAATTGTGAATGGCTTGCGATCAGAATCGGGATCGGCGTGGAAATAGCCTCGCGCCTGCCACATCTCGTACATGCGAGCCTGTGAGTCGGCGAAATCAAAGCGGCTGGGAATTTCTTCGGGCGAAAACGTCATCAAGTTGCTTTCAAGGTTCATGCAAACGCGGATCGAAACGGCCTCGGTTCCGCAGTCCGTCTGTGCAGGTTTGTCGTTTCTGAAAGAGACAGTTATAGAAAAATCCGACCCTTTACCCAACCTCGGTGCGAACCCTGCTTTTCGACCGTTCTGATAAAAACCGGGATGGAGTGTTCTTGTTTGCGAGGTCAGAATCACCGATGATTAGCGTTTACGTTGGACGCTGGCACGGCAACCAATGTTCAAACCGTCGTGTTCAGACGGAACGCGAAATGAAACTTACCTGTCAATCAATTGATATCGCGTCGTGTCAGCATGCCACACGGTAGTTTTCATTCCGCCGATTGCGTTACCAACTTCCAGCTGATTCTTCATCGAGTTTGACATGCCTCAGTGGTGTACCGGAACCGTGGTTGACCGCAAGGAGTGGTCACCTGGTTTGTTCACGATCACGGTTGCCACGGACGAGGTCGAACCGTTCGAGCCAGGTCAGTTTCTACAGTTGGGTGTTTTTCGTGATGGGCACTACGGCGACCCGGATGCATTGATCAACCGACCTTATTCGGTCGCATCGCCTCACGGATCGCAATTGGAATTTTTCATCGTGACGGTTCCCGAGGGCGAACTGACGCCTCGGCTCGATCAATTGCGGGAAGGTTCCACGCTACAGGTTTCCAAAAAGGCAGCGGGCAGCTTCACGCTGAAGAAAGCTCCCGACGCAAAACACTTGTGGCTGGTTGCCACAGGTACAGGCTTGGCTCCTTACATCGCGATGTTGCGAACGACGAAGCCGTGGGATCAATTCGAGAAGATCATCGTCGTCCACGGAGTGCGACATGCGGCAGATTTTGCGTACACCCAACAGCTGAAGAACTACGAAGCTGACCATCCAGAACAGTTTCGCGTGGTGCAGACGTTGACGCGTGAAGACTCCGCAGTCGCGTTGCGTGGACGAATCCCGGACCTGCTCGCGTCGGGCGCCCTGGAGGAAGCTGCAGGCTGCAAATTGAGCGCAGCAGAATCCGCAGTTTATCTCTGCGGCAATCCTGCCATGCTCGATTCGATGGAAGAAGGCTTGGCAGAGCGTCAGATGAAAAAGCACCGCAGCAAGTCTCCCGGGCACATCGTGCTGGAACGGTACTGGTAACGCAGAAACCCGTTCAGTTTCGGGAATCGTTTTTCATGGCCTAGGTCATGGCCCACACGCCCCCAATAAAACGGCGCTTCGACGCCGCTCAACTGACGCACGCGTCACAGACAGACGTTTGGTGCAACTTTCGCTTTACTTCGGCTGGAAAAGGAGTGGCGGATCGAGCCTCCGAGCTAGGCTTTTCGAAGATTCTCCTTGCCTCGAACTGTTGAGCCAGACTGATGAAAACCGTTCTGACAGCAGCGATTCTGTTTTTGATTCCGATCATTGGCGTGGTCGCAATGAACCCAGAAGCCGCCCAACAATCTTTTCAGGAAGCTCGGGTATGGGCAGAAAAAACGTTTCCCAAGCCGGCTCCTCCCGCCGATAATTTCAACCCACTTCAACCGGGCTGACGATAGAAATTCATTGCCAACGGTCGTTGGATAATTCATCGAGGGGCGATCTCTGATCACTCCTGCCCCAAGCGTTACTTCTGCGATTTTTTGTTTCGCAACTCTTCGTTTTGACTCTCTGAGAACAACACCTGCCTGACACAGAGATTTGCTCGCATTTATGACACTTCTCGGTGAACGGCACCAACAACATGGTCGCGAACCGGATTTGCCCCTGCAAGTCGCAGCTACTTGCAACTGAATCATCGATTGATTGAGATCCCGTTGGGGCTGGCAGAGTCTATCGCGATCTGGAACGGAAGTTTGCTTGCATTGCTCGCAACCTCCATCCAAAAGTGGTGCTTTTCACCGAGAAGTGTCGGATTTAAGCACTCGAAACCCACGTGTTTCACCGCCGAATCGTCTTGCCAATCCGCAGGTCATTGTTTCGCGAGTGATTAGCCGAGTGGCTTCGGTCGCAGTAACTGGCAGCCGTCTCGCGCCATCGTTCTGCCAAGCTGCGATTAGGAGCGAATTTCAGTTGCTGCTGAATTTTGCTCACGTCGCACGTCCAATTGGAACCGACAAGTTCTCGCACCTTGTCGGTTCCCAGCAGACGAGATTTCCCTTGCATTAGGTTTGCTGAATCCGCGAGCAGTCCGAAGATACGCAGCGTCCAATTGGGGATTCGAAAATTGATTGGGCGACCTCGCCCAACCGCATCACCCATCAGTTTCCCCACTTCCACGTAAGTCGGTTGCTCATCCGTTCCGACGCAATAGACGCCGACGCTGATTGGACTCGATTTGTCGTGAGGCAAACGTTCTCCATTCGCGTAACACAGCGTTAACAGATGAACAAAGTCGCGAACATGAGTCATCGACAGACGACGAGTGTTCCAGCCGGGCACCAGATGAATTCCAAACTTGACAATCGGAGCCAGCAGGTGCCAAGTGCCGTTGCTGCCCGAACCAAAAATGACGCCAGGACGCACAATCGTGATCGGAACTCGATCAGCCATCGATCGAGCCGCCTGCTCGGCTGCCAGCTTGGATCGACCGTAGGCTGAGACCGGTGAGGGAATCGTTGACTCATTGCATGGATTCCCACTTGGCGATGGCCCGCTCGCGGCAAGGCTGGAAACAAAAACGACCACTGGAGCCCGATCCAATGCAGCCGCTGCATCAAGCAGCG
>CALFWL010000210.1 GCA_937928215.1 uncultured Pirellulaceae bacterium
TTCAGTGACAAAAAAGCCACGGTAGTGGCAGCGGCGATTAGCCCGCGGTGTCAGCCGCAGGGACGGGGTTCAAAAAAAGTAGCGTACCCCTCGGGGCATTCAGGTGGCTATCAGGCGTTGCTGGCAGTAGGTCCTTGATCACGGTGCCTTGCGCCGCCGACTGTCTGCGACCGCGTTAGCATTCGCGAAACAATAACCTGCGGATTTGTAAGACGATTAGGCGGTGAAATACGTGGGTTTCGAGTACTCAGATCCGTCATTTACTTCTTGGCGAGTGCTTAAACAGACTAGAGATATCCGAGCCAAGCATCCTTCGCGTCGAGCGTTGGATCATTCGTTTCTTCAGTCGGCGCGATTGCCTTAGGGTTCCGACTGATTTTTCACATGCTCGGGTTGGACGGATCAAGGGAAAAGCGAAAGGAAGATTTTATGACACTATCGTCCTTCCACCAACCTATCTCCGAGAAAATTGTCGACCTCCGGAATTGCCAGAATCTTGGCCCGAGTCACCTCAAAATCGTATTCGACGCGTCGAAATTCGACATGGTCGCCATCCAGCAAGACGTAGCTGCTGCGAGGGTCGTTGTCGCGCGGTTGCCCGACGCTTCCCACGTTGATCATCAGCTTCTGATTTGCCAGTTCGTACTGATTGCCAATTTCTTGCGGAGAATAAAACCGACAGTGTTCGGTAAACACACCCGGGACGTGCGTGTGGCCCTGAAAGCAGTAATGCTGCACGAATCCAAAAATTCGCTCGATCTTTCGCTGATTGTTCACGTCTTCGGGGAAGACATATTCGTTCAACGGGCTGCGAGGCGAACCGTGGACGAACATCAGCTTGTCATCGCGATACGTCCGAGGAAGCTGGGCCAGAAAGTCCCAGCGATCCGCGGCTCCTTCGATCGAGCGGTCTTCCAGCTGGTCGCGAGTCCAGAAGATCGCTTTTTCGGCTCCACTGCTGAACCCGTCGGGATCGAATAGAGCTCCGTTGTCGTGGTTTCCCAGTAGCGTCATGTTGAACTTCAAGCACTCGTCGATGCATTCGCGAGGATTGGGGCCATAGCCGATCACATCGCCCAGACAGAAAATTTCGTCGGCGGATTGATCTCGAATGTCTGCCAGAACCGCGTTTAGCGCTTCTAGGTTGCCATGAATGTCGCTGATGATTGCGCGTTTGGCCAAGCGAATGTCCGGGGCAAGAGTTGAGCTGGGATAGCGCGGGTCAAGTTACTGGATGAAGGGTGAACGTCCAGCAACAACGTCATCACCATTGTCCGCGAGGATTGCGACAGTTCAACCGGACTTGCGCGACCGGCCGAATGAAATTTACCTTTAAGGAGCCGACACGACGCGATATCTGACGCCTAAAAGTAGGCGTATGTTTGGCAAGCCTGCCGCCTTTCACATAAACGCCGTCCGCCTAACGCCCGAATTTCAAACGATCGCCCAGCATATTATCCAGTTCGGGGATCGAGTAAATTTTTTCCGCGGTTTCGTCGACATCGTACTCTTCGCGGTAGAAACGAGCGGTGTTTGCGTCGGTATCCAGCACGACAAAGCACGAATGTGGGTTTTCATCTCGCGGCTGCCCGACGCTGCCGACATTGATCATGCATTTGTCGTGGTCCAGCGAAAACTCTTCGTCCATTTCCTCGGGAGTTTGAAATCCATGGGCTTCGGTGAACCGGCCCGGGATATGAGTATGCCCTTGGAAGCACGTCTGTTCGAAGCGGCTCATGAAGTGAGTCATCACTGCCTTGTTGAATCCCATTTCGGGAAACACGTACTCGTTGGTTGGATCTCGTGGCGAGCCATGGACGAACAGGTAACGGCCTTCATCGTGTCGGCGGGGGAGTTCTCCCAGAAAGTCCCATCGTAAATCCGCTTGCTGGCCCGCTGGAGCATCTTCCAGTTGTTGCCGCGTCCAGAGGATGGCCCGCATCGCGACCGGGTTGAATCCCTCGGGATCAAAAATGGCAGCTTGGTCGTGATTGCCCAGAATCGTCAGCCGACATCGTTTCATGACCTCGTCAAGACAAGCAATCGGGTCCGGGCCGTAGCCAATGATGTCTCCCAGACACAGAATTTCGTCCACTTGCAGCGAATCAATTTTTTTGAGGACAGCGTTGAGCGCAACAAAGTTGCCGTGGATGTCGCTGATAATGGCCCGTTTCACGAATCAGTTTTCCCGGATACAGTCAAAGGATGGCGACAAGTTCAGTCAGGGTCGCCGCAAGAGGAGTTAATGGTGACGCTTCCAATCGCGTGAAAGATAATTCGTGTTCTGTTGTTCTGTAATAGTTTTTCGGCGGCGTTGGAGCAGCGCCACGCTTTTATCGTCGGGTTGTAAGCGAATTTCCCAATGGAACCGGCTCCGTTCGTCGTGTGACGGTTATTGCAAACACGCTACGAAAAACCGCAGATTTGCCCCGCCGTTAGAAGTCCTTGGGGAGCCAAGAGCGTCCGAATCTTCGTCACTATCGTACTTGCACACCCTAGCACACGCAATTGCCTTGGCCGAATGGCCGCTGCCAATCCTGACTTAAAATCGACGACTGTTGATGGTTTGCCAATCGTATGAATGTTCTCGCTATTGATTTCTCAAGCAAACTCGCGAGCGTCGCGGTGTTATCGGATGGTGCGATCTTGGCGTCCATCACGTCGGCAACGCTGCCGCTGAGCGGCTCAGAATCGACTCCAATCGATGTGAATCTACTCAAACAGGCTGGCGCATCGTCGATGTTGACTCCGCTGGTTCAGGCAACGATCGAGCAAAGTGGCTTGAACGCGGCGGATTTTCGGTTGATCGCACTTCCGATCGGACCGGGGTTATTCACCGGTCTGCGAGTCGGCGTGGTGACCGCCAAGTCGTTTGCTTACGCCACCGGAGCCGATGTGATTGGGGTCAACACGCTCGAGGTGTTGGCGGCGAAGGCCCACGCTGCCAGCGGCTCCCACGAGGGTTCGATCCGTGTCGCCATCAACGCTCAGCGGCAGCAACTGTTTGTCGGTCAGTACCAATCCGAGCAAGATTGGCGGGTTAAGAAGATGGGTGATAATCTGATTGTCGATCACCACGCTTGGATAGAAAGCTGGGAACACGGGGATTTGATTTCTGGTTCGGGGTTGAAATGGGTCCGGTCAAGCGGCGAAACGACGGAGCAACTCGATCCAGATTTCCAGATTGCGGATGAGACGACGTGGGACTGCGATGCGGTTTCGGTGGGTCGAGTGGCAATCGAGCACTTCGAAAACGGTCGCCGCGATGATCCATGGAAGTTGAAACCGCTCTATTTTCGTCCCAGTGCTGCCGAAGAGGTGAGAATGGCTCGATTGAAGTCGAACGAATGAGCAACGCGGGTCGTACGAACCTCAATTGGGGCAACGGAACACGCGAAACCAGAATTGATTTTACATTTCATGGTGGTATGCTTTTGCAAACGAAGTCAAACATTGCGGATAAATTCCTAGAAATCATACTCAAGGCGAAACGATGAAAAAATTCTTCACTGCGATCATGTTGGGACTGTTCAGTTGCTGCCTGATGTCCGGGTGTGCGGAAACCAAGACCGAAAATGCCATGACCGAAGGCCACGATCATGACCACGGCGATCATGACGGACATGATCACGATGGGGAGGATCATGACGATCACGAAGGGCATGACCATGCTGAACACGATGTCCACGGTCCCTTCGGCGGACATGTGTTCTCGTTTGATTCGGATGACTATCGGGGCGAGTGGAAGCACTACAACGATAATGATGTGATTCGCGTCTACATTCTGGACTCAGCCGGCAAGAAAGAGGCTCCCGTCAACGCGACCGTCGCGATGATCCCTCTGGGCGGATCGGATCGGACGCCATTCGAGCTGGAAGCGGAAAAACCGAATGCGGAAGGTCAGTCTGCCGTTTACTCGCTGGATGACAAGAATCTGGGGATCGCGATCACAGCGGTGGGAGTGAAGGTCGAGGCGAAGATCGGTGACAAAACTTATTCTGGCACCATCGAGGCCCACGAGCCTCACGATCATTGATCGACCGATTTTTGAAGGCTGGGAGCAGTTCGACGACGCTTGATTTTTTACCGCATGTTAAATAGACTTCTTAATGAGAACGAGGCTGGGAAACATCTGTTTTTCATGCCTTGCAGAGCCTCGTGTGTCTCAATAAGGAATTATTCGTGTCTGCGTCGTCTTCAAAAACGGTAGAGCCAGCTCATAACGTTCATGACGGTAGGGAGCGGGCGAAATCGAGTCTGACTCCTGTGCGGGTGGCGCTGACACCCGCCCAGCGTTTTGGCGACTATCTGCAAAGTCGCGGCATGCGGAGCACTCAACAGCGGCAGATGCTGTTGGAACTGGTCTTCAGCGGCCACGAGCATTTCGATGCGGATCAGTTGATGGAACGACTGCCTGCCAAAGGAAAACATGGCTACGTCAGCCGACCTACCGTTTATCGAACGCTGGCCGAATTCGTGGACGCCGGTTTATTGCGGAAGTTCGAACTTAAAGGACGCAGTGTTTACGAACACGACTATGGGTATCCGCAACACGATCATTTGCACTGCACGGAGTGCGGAAAACTGATCGAGTTTCAATGTGAAACGTTGTCGGACATCAAGTCGAGCGTTGCATCCGAGCATGGATTTCAGGTTCGTTCGCACCGTTTGATCATCAGCGGCATCTGCCAACCCTGTCGCAAGAAGCGCCGCCGCGTCCGCCGCAAGGTGGATCGGATTTAGCGATCCCGATTTAACGATCCCTGATCCCTTCTAGGGCGAATCGATGTCAAACGATTGAAGAACCGTTGTCCTCAACGGTTTTCTGCGGCCTTCCCTTTCCCAACGCCGTTCTTCAATTCGCTGTTTGGCAAGCGTTTAATTGCAAAGCGGTTTAATCCAAACGTGCTACAGTCCAACCGTGCTCCAGTGGCTTAAACTCGCAACGATTCTTCCTTTGGGAATTTATCCTGATACACGTCACGGATCGGTTGAATGTATTTGGCGATAAATTCATCGACTTGCTGAGGGGATCGGCCCACAAAGCTGGTCGGATCGAGCAACGCATCGATGTCGACGGAGGAGAAGTTGGAATCGGCCTTCAATCGTTCGATCAGATCGTTGTCGCGACCGTGAGCTTTGACTTCGACGGACGCGTCCTGACTGTGCTGACGGATTACTTCGTGCAATTCCTGCCGGTCTCCGCCCGCTGCGACAGCCGCCATCATGATGTTTTCGGTTGCCATGAACGGAAGCTCCGCCGCCAAGTGCTTTGCGATCACTTTCGGATACACGACCATGCCACTGGTTACGTTTTCCAGCAGAATCAGGATTGCGTCGATCGCAAGGAATGACTGCGGCAGTACCAAGCGACGATTCGCGCTGTCATCGAGCGTTCGCTCCATCCATTGAGTCGCCAGTGTGTTGGCGGGGCTGGACTGTAGGCTGATCACAAAGCGAGCCAGACTGCAAATGCGTTCGCTACGCATCGGGTTCCGTTTATAGGCCATCGCCGAGGAGCCGATTTGGGTTTTCTCAAACGGTTCTTCCATTTCCTTGCGGCTGGCCATGATTCGCAGGTCGGTTGCCATCTTGTGAGCCGATTGTGCGATGCCGGAAAGAACGTCGACGACAAACGCGTCGATCTTTCGCGAATAAGTCTGTCCCGTGACCGCCAATGACTCGCTGAAGCCGATCTTGTCGGCAACCATCTGATCCAAGCGTTCGACTTTGCCGTGATCCCCGTCGAACAACTTCAGAAAGCTGGCTTGGGTTCCCGTGGTGCCCTTTACACCGCGAGCCTTCAGTAAGCTAAGCCTAAACTCCAGTTGCTGAAGATCGTCCACAAAATCCTGCAACCACAGGCAAGCTCGTTTGCCGATCGTGGTGGGCTGAGCCGGTTGCAGATGAGTGAATCCCAGACAAGCCAAGTCTCGATTCGCTTCTGCGAACTGGCCCAACTGCGAAATCACATGAGCCAATCGATTTGCTGTCATCTGTAGCGCATCGCGCAACAAAATCAGATCTGTATTGTCGGTCACAAAGCAGCTGGTGGCTCCTAGGTGGATGATTGGCATCGCATCCGGACATTGGTCTCCAAACGCGTGAACATGAGCCATCACGTCATGCCGCAAGCGTTTCTCGTGTTCTGCAGCGGCCAGAAAATCGATGTTATCCAGATTTTCCCGCATCTGTTGCAGTTGTTCGGACGAAATGTCCAATCCCAATTCCTGCTCGGATTCGGCCAACGCCAGCCACAACCGTCGCCACGTGCTGAATTTTTTCTGGCTGCTGAACAGATAGCTCATTTCGTGAGAGCAATAGCGAGTGATCAGCGGATTGGAGTACGTCTGGTGGTCCATGGACATTGGTTGTCGGGCGCAATAACCCGTGTTGGTGGAAGGAGATTCGAAACAATCCGTTATCGCACTTTGCCAGCGACACGGCAACCTTCTGGCGGTGGTTGACCGGACCGGTGGTGCGACTAAGTCAGATTTTTCCGATCAGCCAATTTGCAGTCTTTACCTGAATCGGTTTGGACGATAGAAACCGGGGGGCAAAACCATTGATTCCTTGGCGATTTTCGACCGTTTTGGGCGAGGTCGCGTTAGCGGCGTTAGGAGAGATTGTGCGTAGTCGGATTTTATTCGTTGTTGTGTGTGGGATATTTTCTGCGTTCGCGTGGCTTGGTACGTCTGCGGCGCTTGCTCAGACTTCTCTGCGGCCTGCTGTCCCGCGTTCCAATCCGGCGGCTGATCAGGATATCCCGATTGAGCTTGATGCTCAGCCTGCAACCGCCGCGACGAAGGACGCTTCGCCTCAATTGACACCCTCGGTTCAAGGGAAACAGCCGTTGCCAACCGCGAAGTTGACTCCGGAAGAAAAACAACCGTCCACAGCGCAGGTTGAAACGAAGAAAGCCACCAAAACACCTGGCAAAGTCGATTCTGCGAAAAAAGCATTGCCGAGCGAGCCCGCATCAACGCGGCTCGGATCGGCTCAACTGCTCCCCGGTCACACCAAAGCGTGGGTTTCGATTCCGAACATGATGGAATTGGAAGAGAGTTTTGAGAAGACTCAGTTTGGGCAACTGGCTCAGGACGAAGCGATCGAGCCGTTCATCGAAAGTCTGAAGAGTCAATTCGGAGATTGGGCCAAAGAAAAAAATGTTCGCCTAGGGGTGAAAATTGAAAACTTGGACCAGGTTTACTCGGGCGAGATTTGTCTCGCGGGAGTTGTGCCTTCGATCGCGGGTCAGGAAATCGAACGTGGCTCGCACGGTCTGGTGCTGTTGGTTGACGTTCGCGGTCGTGAAGAAAAAGCGGCGGAAGTCCTTGCCGAAGTGAATCGTCGTCTGGTCAAGCAAGGTGCAGCTCAAGCGAAAATTGAAATTAATGGCGCTTCGGTGACGCGTTCGACGATTGAAAAAGGAAAACGTCTCCGCGCCAGCCAAACGACGATGCAGACGATCTACGACGGCTGGTTGCTTGCATCAGACAACGAGAAAATTTTTCGAGACATCATTTTTCGATTGGCGACAACCAAGCCGGACGCGCTCAAGCCCGATGCATTGGCGTCTCAGCCTGCGTTCAAGTCGGTGATGGAACGCTCTGATGTCGCGCCTCACGGCGCGCACATTAAATGGTTTCTTGATCCGTTTGGCTACATTCGGTTGGCTCAAGCGCTGGCCGATGACGAAAAAGATTCGCGCGAACATCGAGACGACTGGGCAAAAATTCTCCAAAGCCAAGGCTTCGACGCCATCAAAGGAGCCGGCGGTCAGGCTGTCCTGATGGCTGACGAACGTGAGCTGTTCCACCGGACCTTCATTTATGCTCCTCGAAAAAATCTGACCAAAGAAGAGCAAAAACGAGTCTTTGGGCTGTTTGATTTTTCAAACAGTTCCGGAAAAGCCGTTGGGCCCGCGGATTGGGTGCCAAATGACATCTCCGCATTTTTTGCAGGGAAATGGAATTTTTCTAGTGCGATGGAAAACGTCGGGTTCCTGTACGATGCGTTTCTTGATGATCCAGGCGCGTTCGAACGACTCCTGCAAGATTTCAAGAATGATCCTGACATGCAGCTGAACATTCGCAAATTGGTCGGGCAGCTGGACGATGAGTGGACGATCATGTCAGCCACCGCCAAGCCGATCGAAGGTAGTAGCGAGCGAGTCGCGATCGCCTTCAAGCTGAACAAGGACGCCGACGGAGCTTTTGTATTGGACAGCATTCGTCGAGCCATCGGGAATGGTCGAGCCACCCAGATTAGTTTAGGGGGGGAAGCGGTGATTGAAGTGGACTCGGAAGGCGAGTTCGAAGACGACGAAATCCCGGACGACATCGACATTTTTGACGACCCGCTGGAAGACGAAGACTTTGATGACGAGGACATGGATGATGAAGAGGTCTTCACTCTGTTTGATAAAAAATACTTTGCGATCAAGCACGATCATCTGATTGTCGCCAATCACAAAGATTACATGAAACGTATCCTGGCCAATAAGCAACAGAAAAAGTTGACAGACATGGGCGACTATCAACGGATCGAAAAAGCCATCCATGACATCGTCGACAATAAAGCGATCAGCTCTCGCCAGTTCGGACGGCTGGATCAGGCATTGGAAGCGAATTACGAATTGCTGCGGCAAGGCAAGATGGAAAAATCAAACACAGTGCTTGCCAAAGTACTCAACCAGATCTTCAAAGAACACGAGCAAAAGCCAGCCGGTGAAAAAAAGCTGGAGATGAAACGTCTGGATGGTACCGAGTTACCCGCTGACTATCAGAAAGCGATCGCCCCGTATCTCGGCATCATGGGCTGGGCGAACGAAGTCGAGGACAACGGCTGGCGAATCAGCGGTTGTATTTTGAAGCAGGCGGAGTAATCGACGCGACGATTGAACTGCACTTCACGGAGGAAACGAAGACTGGAGCTGGAAAACTATCGAGTCAGTACGATGTTTCTTGCTCTGCTCCCTTCGTTATCTTTTGTCCCAGTTGTGGTTGCGGCACCGTGTCGCTGTGGTCTTCGTTGAACGGTGAAAGCCGTTACAACGAACAACGAAATCGCTCACTCCTGAACCTTCCAGATGCCATCTTGGCACACAATTTTTGCAAGGTACGGTCGTTGGCGGTCGGCTCGCTTGCGGACGTCTTCCAGTAACGTGCGGCGCGACGGCGCTGCGAAGCCACGGAAGTCACGCCCCATTTTGCTGACTTCAATTTCCTTGGAAAAATCGACGTAGTCTGACGACAGCCATAGCGTTGCGGTGCCGGGGGCTTTGGCGGGTGACAAAGTAAACTGATTTGTTCGCGCCGCGGAAACCGAGCCTTTCAGCTTGAACGTTCGAATCAGGTTCGACCGAAACATTTCCGGCCACACAATGTTGGCCTCGGGAATGTCACGGACTTCTAGGAACCAGAAGTAATTGTCCCATGGTCGAACTGTTTTGCATTCGAATTCAAAACCTGCTCCGCCAGGCCAGCGGCGGCGATGAAGTTTGGTCCAATCGAAAATAGCTGGAATCGCTTCGACGATTGCATCGTTGGCTCGTCCGATGTACTGCACGACAGTGTTGTTGATGTATTTTCGAGAACGAAACCACGTATTCCAAACGCCCTTGCTGACAGAAATCGCCTGAGCATTTTCGTCTCCCACGACGCTGTATACGGGGAGCGGGACATGTCGATTGGAAGCGTAGAAGTTCAGGTAGCGGTCCAGTTCTCCCGAGATCCCGATGACGCCCGCCCAGTGTTCGGGGTGGCTCAGGCCGACATCGTAAGCCACGTTGCCTCCGATTCCTCGTCCCACCAGAAAAACCCGGTCCGAGTCAACCGAAAACGCGCGCATCGCCGCACGAAGCGCCTTCAGAACGACCGCATGTTCATAACCAGAATAGGCGTTGGTGAGCTGATTCTCCTGTTGCTGCCAGGGCACGGCAACCACGATGTAGCCGTGCCTCATTGCCTGCCCTGTTCGGACTTTCAGTTTTGGATTGTAGCGACCACACCAAGCATTCAATTCATCCAAGGGTGCTTTGCGATCGGGCAACGTCAGCAACAGTGGGTAGCGTCGATAGGGATCGTATTCAGGCGGGACCAGAGCCAAGCATTCGATGTCGACCGGTTCTGGCTTGGTTCCCGTGCCCGGCAGCGTGATCTTGAGGGGAATCGGTTCCGCACCTGACATGAGTTCTGCTGGCGGGGGGCTAGGCGGAGTCATCTGAGCGATCATGTCGGCCAGAAAACCGGGCGTTCCGGCTTCGAACTGCTCAAGCTCTTTCAGGATTTCGTCGCGGCGGAATTTTTGGTCAGGTTGAGTGTTCAAGTATTCGAAAACCAGATCACGCACCTCAAACAGTGACTCCGCCACCGCTAGGTTACTGATGGCCTGGTTGCTGCCGAGCAGCCAGCCGCTGATCGCCAACGCCATTTTTTGTTGAGGTTTTGTGGTTGAGTCGTTCGCCAATCGCCGCCACGCGTCCAATCGCGGTCCGTTGACGGGATTCAGATCCGCTTCCAATTCATCGTTCAGGCGTTTTCCTGCATTGGATTGTTCGGCTGATAGGTCGGTTGCGGAACGGAATAGCGTCTTCAGTTCCTGCCGAGATTTGTCCAGCGATTGAGTTTTTTGACTCGATTGATTCTGTAGCTCACGGAACTCAGCCAGAATTTCACCGGCGACTCCTTCCAGATTGATCGCGCTGGTCAGAAATTTCTCAGCGAGTTCCGTTTGTCCCGATCCCAGCCGTAATCTGGCCTCCGACAAGATCTGCCGCGCCGCTTGCTGCTTGAGCAACTGTCGAGTCCGTTCGGTGTCCTGCTTCAAGCGTTCTTCGTCCGGGAATCGTTGCTGAATGAGCCGAAGTTCGTCGCTTGCCAGTTGATAGTACCCCGCCTGAATCAGAAAGTCGGCGATTTTCTGATGGCCCGCTAGGTCAGCCGAGTTTTTGATTTGTCGGCGAAGTAACGGAAGGAGCACGCTGGTGGGAACGGTGCCGGTACCGATTCTCATCGACCATTGCCGAGGCGTCCCGACAAGCGTTTTGACTTCGCAGAATCTTGGTGTGACTGCGGTGATGCCCTGCACGATCGTCTGGATTCGGCCGCGAGGGTCTCGCATGGTCAGGATGCGGTGCCCGTTCTTGTCGAAAGGCCCGGTTCGCAGGATGCTTCCGCCAAAACCGACACTACTGTTGGACACTCGCTGAAAAATGTCCAGCTGAACTTCGTTTCGGTTCGAGTCACCCAGTCCGCCCTGAACTTTATTGAAACGAACGAACACTCGCCGCAGGCCATCGTTGATCACCACGATCGGTTTGCTCTCGTATGGATCGGGAACGGCGACACCGTTGTACATCTCGCCGACCGAGCCAACGAGCCCTTCATATTGAGCCCCTGATTCCATCCGGACGACTTTCGGGATGGGCTGCGCGAGGGTCTCCACGGTCGTGAAGATCAGCCAGCCGCAACAAACCAGCCGAATAAAAACTTGCCAGACGATCGCTGCCGGATTCGATTTGATCTCGCTGTGGTAAAATCGGGAATGAATCATTTTCGTCCGGTTACATTGGAGCGTGCGGAAAATCATAGTCGCCTTTCGCTCCGAGAAAGTTGCGTGAAGCGTTGCTTTCGCGGAGCGAAAGACGACTTTGATAAAACGCTCAGTCACTGATAGATTCGCACGCCTTGAGAATTTGCCGTTCCCGCTCCTCCGTGGGAGTTCGCCAACAAGGGCCAAGAGTGATTGCTCAAGAGTGATTGAAATATCCAATCATACCAGAAACGAGCGCAGTGACTAACGTCTGTCGATGCCGCTGCCCTCACGCACTACCCGATGATCTCACGTTTTTGGTTCACGTAATCCCACACGACGAATCGGTCCAAGTCGCCGCCAGCGGTAAAGAACACGCGACCGGTCGTGGATTCGCTTAATCGATGAGCGAATCGGATATCGGCTTCCGATTGCGACCAACTGGGAACCAGGAAGGTGTTGATCGTAATTCCATCCCTCGCACACATGGCCGCCTCGCGCATGGTGACTTCTTCGGTGCGAGGGTGAGGCGGATAGAGCATGTAGAGCGTCGAGTCTTCAAAGTGGGCGGTCGGCAGTCCGTCGGTGATCATCAGGATTTGACGGTTGGGTGTGTCCTGAGTCGCCAACAATTGACGCGCTAGCCGCAGCGAGTGCTGGATGTTGGTGAAGTGTGGGTGAACCATGTGTTCGCTGACGTTTTCGTCCGCCATGTCGACTTTCAGCTGTACAACCGGATGATGAATGGTGACCGGTTTGGGCATCAGTTCGACGATCTCGCCCTGTCGTCGCACTTTGCCAAAGGTGTACATCTCGATGAAGTTCAGATAGTCGCCCGGATATTCGGTGCGAATCAGCCCGTCCATCGCCATCGCCATGCGTTTGACGTTGATGTACTGGCCGTCGTATCGCATGGACCCGCTCATGTCCATGATGATGACCGTTGCCGCCTTTGGGTTGTTGCGCGTCCGGTGGATTTCGATGTCTTCCGTTTTCAGACGGATGGGTAGCTCTCGACCGCTTCGCAGCATCGCGTTGATAAACGTTTGCGGGATGTCCATGTGAGTCAACGAATCGCCAAACTCGTACGGTTTGGTCGACTGCATTTCTACGGCACCTTCGCCAACGATGTTGCCTTCGTGTCGGCCTGTTTTTGAAGCCTTCAGATGGCTGAAAATTCGTTCCAGTAGTTTTCCCTGGAAGACTCGATACGCCGATGGGGTCAGTTGGAATTTGCCATTCTTGTTTTCGATGCCTTGGCGTTCGGCCGCCTCCCGGACATAGTTTTCAATCGTGCGCTGCATTTCCTCCAGTGAGTGCATCTGGTCCTCGGCCATGTATTGCCCAAGCTCTTCCATGTCGATGATGCCGATCTGAGCCGTCTGTTGAGCTTCGGCGACCTGATCGATCAGTTCTTCAATCTTCTCAAGCTCTTCCTTGATTTCGATCGCTTGCGGGATCGTCATCGATTCGTCGCCAGTGAAATACCAGTTGGCCGCCAGTTCATCGACTTGGTATTTGTCTTCCAGCTTTCCCATCAAGGCGGCCAAGTGCTGAGCGAACGGATCGCCGTCGTCCCCCACGGCGTAGAAAAGTCGCTCAAGGTCGTACAGTTGTTCTTGGTCGATGGCCTCTCGATGGAGCGGTCGTAATTTGTCTGGCGGTTGAGGGCCTTTTTTTGCCGCCTTGTGAAAGACCTTTCTGGCGTCGCGGACGACGGAGTTAGTTTCGTAAGTTTCCAGAATTTGTCGCTTGCGATCCTCCAGTATCGCCATGACCTGATCCAGCGATGGCCCCAGATTTTGAAACTGCGAAGGGTCCAGCTTGACGGCCCTTGCCAATTCTTCCTCCGTCAATTCGCGCATGCTGCCGTACGCCATCATCTGGTCCATCATGGGGGAAACCAGGTCGGGCGTCGGCTGGCTAGGGCCGGGGAATTTGACGGGGTCGTACTTGAGATAAGTATGAACGATCCCGCGATGTTTTTTGCTCATTGGTTCTTTTTGAATGCGGAATCGGGAATGCGGAATGATAATCTTGAACGCTGAGCGAATTGATGCGAACGACCTGATAGTGAAAAGATCAGCACGAGGTTGGGCATTGGCTCACTGACAATCCTGCATTCCCAAGCCCGCATTCGATTAAGTTTCGTAGTTGTTGCCGCCGTGAGTTTGCGAGCGTGAAATCTTGTCCATCGCGTACAATCCGGCCAGTACGAATTCGACGCACGAGGCGCGGACGGCTTCGTCAGATGACGCGTTGACTTCAAACGCCTTCTCCCACGCCGGTGGGACTCGCTTGAGCCGATTCGCGTACTCCGCTGAGGGCACCATGTCACCGACCTCGATGCGAACGCCTTTGCCAAAAATTTCCGAGATCTCAGCCAGACCGTGCTCGGAGACGTATTCTTCGAACACAATTTGGATGGCTTCGGCCACAATGCTGTCTAGGACTTGTCGCTCGGACATCTGGTGGCTGCCCATCAAGTCCAACTCCAACTTGCCAAGTGATGACGTGTACAAATGGCCCAGATCACTGGCTCGCGGGACGGCGGGTTTTTCGCCAAGCACGATCGCTCGCTGCCTGGCACTGGCGATCATCGTGCGGTAGTTTGCTGTACTGAATCGAACGCTGACGCCCGATTGCTGGTCGACGTATTTCGATTTTCTGGCTTGAACGGAAATTTGCTCGCAGATCTCCTTCATGAAATAGGGAACTTTGACAGGGTAATCACCGTCCAAGTCGATGTCGGCCTCCTGCTCCATGATCTCGATACCCATTGCTCGGTCGCGAGGATAATGAGTCTGAATCATGCTGCCGATGCGGTCCTTTAGTTGTGGAATCACTTTTCCACTGCGGTTGAAAGTTGACGGGTTTGCCGAGAACAGCACCAACACGTCGATGTCGAACCGAATAGGGTAGCCGCGGATCTGTACGTCACGCTCTTCCAGAATATTGAACAATCCAACCTGAACCAGTTCGTCCAGTTCGGGCAACTCGTTGATGGCGAAGATGCCGCGATGCATTCGTGGGATCAGCCCAAAGTGCAACGCGCCTTCGGTAGACATGCTGACGCCACCAGCCAGCTTGGCCGGGTCGATTTCGCCGATGATGTCAGCGAACTTGGTGCCGGGAGCCAGACGCTCGGCGTAGCGATCGTCTCGATGCCACCATTTGATCGGGGTGTCTTTCGCGTCATGTTCAGCAACGAACTTTCTGGCCGCCGCGCTGATCGGAGCCAGTGGATCTTCGTGGAAGGGGGCGTCAGGCACGTCCAAGTACGGGATGTATTCGTCCAGAAAACGCACCAATCCTCGCATCAGACGGCTCTTGGCCTGACCTTTCTCGCCAAGGTAAAGCATGTCGTGTCCGGACAGTAGCGAGATATTGATCTCCGGGATGACCGTGTCTTCATAGCCGACGATGCCGGGATACAGCTCGTCACCCGCGGCTAGCATCTGGACGAAGTTGTCATGGATCTCGCGCTTGACCGGTTTGGATTGCCAGCCGCTATCCATCAGCTCCTGAAGGTTGGCGGGACGAGTGGAAGCGACGGTCGACATAGGTTAAGTTTCCGTAAAATGATTCTGTGAATGCTCGTTCGACACTTTCGCTAACCGGTGTGTCGTCGAGAAGTTCACCGTGATAAAGAACGAGAGCACGACCGCACTGGAGGCGAAAAAATGTCGTCAACTGAGTTTATTTACTTTGATCTTGGGAATGTGATTCTGAACTTCGATCACGCGATCGCGTTTGGTAACGTGGCGACCTTGGCTGGCGTGACGCCAGAAAAAGTAGAACAAGTTCTGTTCGACCAAGGATTGCAGGAGCGATACGAAACCGGCCTGATTGATTGTACGCAATTCCACCAGGAATTTTGCTCACTGACGGAATCCAAACCGTTGCCAGCGGAGTTTTTTACGGCTATCAGCGACATTTTCACGATGAACGGGGCAATGATTCCCGTGCTGAGTCAGTTGAAGACGCGTGGCTTTCCGTTGGGAATTCTATCAAATACTTGTGACGCGCATTGGCGGTTTGTGTTCGATCGATACTCGGTGCTGCAATCTTTCTTCGATCCGTTGGTGCTCAGCTACCAGGAAAAAGCGATGAAACCGGATTCGAAGATTTATCTCGCAGCGATCGAGCGAGCCGGAGTGGAGCCAAGCAGGATTTTTTTCACCGACGACCGCCCGGAGAACGTCGACGGAGCCATCAAGGCGGGGATTGATGCGGTGTTGTTTACGGACGTCCCCAATTTGGTAACTGAATTGCGGAGTCGTGGCGTTGGGATCAATTGGTAGGCGCTGGCTGGTGTTCCGATGAGTTTGCGGGTGACAAAGAGTCCCCCTCGCGTCTTCGGTGCAACAAAAAACTGGAACATGAGGTCACGAGAGGTGGTTTTTCGTCGATGGTTTGCACGTGCGATTTATCAATTGACCATGTTTGGTGGCGCTCACCGAGAGGTATCGAGTTTTGTCCCCTATAGTGGATGGATCTTTCCCGCGAGAAAAAGTGTTCAACGTTGCGAGGATGGTTGAAACGTGTCGTCGCGAGTCTGAAATTGCAGAATGCTGAGCGAGCGTTTACAATTGCGCTTCAGCTGACACCGTCAGTTTGCAGGCACGAGGCCTTTGTGAAATCTGTTCGCCGGGAATGATAGATGTCCAACTCTGATCAACAAGTCGCCATTTGGACTCCCGGATGGTATGAGCTCGATCAGACGCTCGTGCTCGGTCAGCGGCAGAAGTTCTGGTTCTTTGATTCGGTTCCTGACTCGACAGTCCGATCGAACGGTGATGAAACGAAGTTGGTGTTCTTCAACAAATCGGACACATCCGAGAACTGTGTGGCTCGTTTCGCCCGCATCGACGAAATGCACCACGCTCAGCTGGGAGCCATCTTGCGAGTCGACACCGAGGGGTTGGATTACATCTTCTTTCCGGTTGAAGGTGAAGAGGTAATCGTCAACGCTGAAGAAGAGCCTGGTCGGGCTTATGATTTTGGGCAACCGATTTCCGACTGGTCCATCCACGTAAAGCTTTCCGATGTCAGCCAGCCCATCGTCGATTACGTCTGAAGCGTTTTGAAGATCGCCGCTGATTCTGGGCCAAATCGTAAGCTTGCATCGCGGTAGAACCATTCTGGCAGCATGGGGTTCAAAGAGCGATGTCCAATTGGGACAATGCACCCAAGATTCGAATCCCTGACTGGCCAATCATGAACACTGATTCTCGCTTCCATCAACACGTTTCACTCGGACGCCACGTTTCTGTCATGGCGATTGGCTCGGCGGGTGTTCGTGCCGCGTGGGTTGTTTTTCTTTCGATTTGTTTTTCGTCTTCGGCACTCAGCGGTTCGGTTGCGGCTCAGGAAGTGAAGCCGACACTTGCGTCGCCACAGCCGATTGCTCGTCCATCAGTTGTTGAGCAACAATCTCCCACAGGTGCTGTGACCGACATCGTTGACGGTGGCGGAGCGGTTGATTTCTTGCAACACAATCAACCGTTGGTCTTGAGTGCAGAAGCAATCGCAGGGCAGCCGTTTGGCATCGGTCGGATCAAGTTTCGGTTGCGTCCCGGAGATGAATTGATCGATCGCACCGGAGCGACCTTGTTGACCGATCCGGCAAACCGAATTTTATACCCGGTCATTACCAAGTCGCCCGTCAAAAAGTTTATCGAAAACTTTACCGGGGCTCGGGTCGGGCACCCGGACGATGTTCACTCGATCTGGTTTCTATTTCGAGGTGACACGCCATTGCAATTGACGTTGCACGGTAGCGGTGCGGTTCCTGTGAACGTGCAAGTCACCTTCGCCCGTCGCGCCCGTCAGTACAACCGCTTTGTGCGACAATGGTGGGAGGCGTTCAACGCGGCGACGAACGAGCAGATCGAAGCAGGCGACTATCCCTCGGTGTTTGAGGTTTATCTGAAGTCGCTGGTTGGGCGTCGGATGGGGCAAGCTGTTACTTCGCAGAACCAAAAGAAAAAAGATCCGCTGACGGCGACCTTTGAGCTGATGTTCGATGTCGAAGCCCTGCGAGCTGAAAACATTGAAACGTCAATGCTCAATGGGATTCTGCCATCGGTCGCGAATCAGCCGATTCCTCAGCCGATTTCTTGGACGCCACTGCTGATTGATCATTTGCCGGACGAAGTGCCGGTGGAGCCGATCGCTCGGTACGTTCCGGAAGAGTGCTTTTACCTGCGGTTTGGAACGTGGGACAATCAATTGTGGTTGCAGCGTTTGACAGAAGAGTTCGGAGGTAACTTGGGTCGAATGATTCAGCTGAGAGGTTTTCAGTACAAGATCCAATCCAAGTTCCTCGACCAGTTGGCGATCGAGTCCAGCGAGTTCGATCGGTTGTTCGCTGGCAATCTGATTGAGGATGTCGCCGTTGCTGGGATGGATACGTACTTCGACGATGGAAGCTCCGTCGGTGTGATGCTGTATGCCAGCAAGACGGAGACGTTGGAAAACAACCTGCGCAACAAGCGGAAGAAGTTCGTCGAAGCCCATCAAGACGAGCAGGCGACACTGCGAACGATCGATGTGAATGGAACGCCGGTCGAGTTCCTGTCGACGCCCGACAATCGTTATCGCTCTTTCTACGTCGTGTCGGGGGATTGCCATCTGACGACCACCTCGTTAACGATGGCCAAGCGATTTCTGGAAGCGGCCAAAGGGGCAGGTTCGCTCGCGGACACGGCTGAGTTCAAATTCGCTCGATATAACATGCCTTTGGATCGAAATGACACGATCTTCATCTACGCATCGACGCCGTTTCTGCAAAATTTGCTGACGCCTCAGTATCAGATTGAGCTGCGGCGGCGCAATCAGGTGGTCACGGACATTATGATGCTAGAGATGGCATCGCTGGCCGCTGCGGGGGAAGGCGTTCCTCAGCCCGACGTGCCGAATTTGATTCAACGAGGGTTTCTGCCACGAGGGTTTGGCGAACGCCCAGACGCAGGTCGAGTCGACAGCATTGGCGAAACATGGATCGATTCGGTCAGAGGTCGGCGTGGTTTTTTTGTGCCCATCCCCGATTTGCCGATCACCCAAGTCAGTCAGGAGGAAGCGGCATGGTTTGACGAGCGGGCTCGTTTTTTTACGTCCAGCATTCAAACGCTCGATCCCATGTTGGTTGCGATCAAACGTTATCAGCATGAGGAAAAGGAAAACGTGGAACGAGTTGTCTTCGACGCTCGGTTGGCTCCGTTCGGAGAAGCAAAATACGGCTGGCTGATGGCGATGCTGGGTCAACCGTTGCGGCAAGAAATTGCGAACAGCCCAGAAGACATTATTCGCCTGCAAGCGAACATGAAAGGCGGTTCGCTACTGGGGGGAGGCGTTAATCGAGGTGCCCTGCCCTACCAATTGTTTGCGGCGGTTCAGGATTATCTGGATCCGAATATTGACTTGCGCCCCAATTCGATTTTTCGATTGATGCAAACGTTGCGCGAGGTGCCGGGTTACGTGGGAGCGTCTCCCGTCCCGGGCTATCTGGATTTTATGCCGCGGTTAGGTGGCGAACCTGACCCGTTTGGTTACACCTATTCGCGTTTGCTGAAATTGTGGCGATTGCAGTGGGGCGATTTTTCGGTCTTGTCATTTGATCGAGACCGCTTGGAACGCTTGAAGCCACACTTGGTGACCGTGCCTTCTGAACGTCCGGCTCAGATTCGTCTGGAGGTTGGTGATCTGGCTGTTTCCAATTTGAAAGCTTGGGCCAACTCGGTTAACTATCGTCGCAGTTGGCAGACCTCGATCGCGAACGTGAAACTATTGAATATGTTGACCCAACAGTTTCGAGTCGATCCCGGAGCCGCATTGACGATCGTCGAACGGATGCTGGACGTGAAGTTAATTTGTTCGCTCGATGGCGCTTACGAGTTAGCTCAACTGGATTCCGGACGCCAGATTTGGCGATCGACTGCTTGGCCGTCATTCTCGCAACCTCAGTTTCCCGACGATCATGTGGCTCCATTCTTGAAATGGTTTCGCGGTCTGGAGGTTCAGGTCAGCAAGGCAGACACCCAGTTTTCAGTCCATGGAGTGCTCGATATCGAGCGATCCGACGTGGGCGGCGGGGGGCTGCCTTCGTTTGACCTGTTCAAAGGGTTTGGAAATCTGTTCGGAGGCTGATGCATTTTGTTTTGCAGGCGTGGAACTTTGAAGGACGCAAATTGGACGGCGTGTTTTGAACCACGAAACAGACGAAAAACGATAATCGGCATGGCCGAACTTCATTTTCGTGTGTTTAGCTTTTTTCGTGGTTGTCGATCGCTTGGTGGTTGATCGCCTGGTGCTTGGGCGTCACCAAGATCGGCACGGATGCCATACACTCGATTCTGATCTTCGGTGTGACATAGCGTTTCTGCGACGGACGTTTTATACTGACCTGTTGCTCGGCGAGTCCGCATGAGCTTCTACCTTGATTGACAGGAACCTGCCCCGTGATGGAATTGGCGATTGCTCTGCTGGCTTTGACGGCTATGGAGATCGTGCTTGGGATCGATAACATCGTGTTCATCACGATTGTTTCGGGACGCTTGCCAAAAGATCAGCAGCCACTGGCTCGACGCTTGGGCTTGATGTTAGCGCTGGGTTCGAGGTTGGTGCTGCTGTTTTTGTTGTTCTGGATGGTCAACGGGGATGTCTTCAAAGAGCCCGTTTTCCACATGACGGATCTCGGCGTTCCGAATTCGGTGATCGAGCGTTTCACGATGGCGGCACCGGACGAGCATTTTGAAATTCCTGATTCGACGCTCGCGAAAATTCAGGAAGAGTATTTTGAGGAAGCCAACGGTATTTCTTGGAAGGATTTGATTCTGTTTCTTGGTGGTTTGTTTCTGGTCGGCAAAAGCGTCTATGAAATTCATGATGAGTTCGGGCACTCGAGCGAGCATGAAGTTCCCGCGACATCCGGACAGTTTACGGCCGTGCTGACGCAGATTGCACTCTTGGACATTGTGTTTTCGTTGGACTCGGTCATCACAGCGGTCGGCATGGTGGAAAACGTCTGGGTGATGGTCGTGTCGATCATCCTCGCGGTGATTGTGATGTTAATTTTTGCCGAACCGATCAGTCGATTTGTTGAGTCACATCCAACGTTGAAGATGCTGGCGTTGAGCTTTCTGATTCTGATCGGAGTGATGCTGGTCGCCGAAGGCTTGGGGGCTCACCTGGACAAAGGCTACATCTACTTCGCGATGTTCTTTGCGTTGATCGTTGAAGTGATGAATATCGGATTGCGAACGAAGCAAACGGAAGCATAAACGGAAGTGTCCATACGCTGGGGCGTGCATCGCTCGCATTCAGGTGATTATCCTCACCAAAAGCGACCGTTTTGAAACGGAAATATTAAAATTTCGTCATTGGACTCAACATTTGGGTCTCCAATGCATACAATGGGCTCTTAATCGCCGATAGATCTTGAAGCGTCTCACGGACGCAACATTGGCAACGATAAATACTCGGATTCGTTTGATGCGCTTTGCTCATCGTCAACTGACTGCTTTTGCCATGTCCGCAGCACTGCTGCTGGCCGGGCTGGTGGGTGCAACGCACTTTCATCCTCACAGCCACGAATGTGGTTGTGGCGACCGTGCGGTGAGTGCACTCGATTTGCAGCTTTCAGGCCCCTGCGATCACGCGGGGCACCATCACGAATCCTCATCGGATCGTTGCTGCAATCATTCGCACGCTGCGATCGAAACAGAACAGCCGACGCTTGCGACTCGTACGTGTTGCTCCGCTGGCCGAGATGGATCGCCTACCAACGGATTGGTTGCGGATGATTTGGTTGCCACAGATCTGGTTTCGGGTCAGGACAGCAAGCATGAAAACTCGACGCCTCCCCATCACCATGATGACTGTGTCATCTGTCAGCTTTTGGCGCAAGCGAACGCGGTTGCTGTACCGACGTTCGACATTTCCCTGATTGAAAATGTCAGTCTGACGATATTTTCAATTCCTGTTTCAGCGACGACAACTCCGGTCGTTCGCTATGACGTTCGAGGCCCTCCAGCTGTCTGACTGGTGTTGCCTAGTGATTCGCGTGATCGAGTTTCGAACGTTGCCTGCCGGTGGCGTTTAGACCGAATGAGATTGGCTCATCGCCGCGAGTCCCTTCTTTTTGTCAGGCGAACCAGCACGGTCACTTCCGGTGTTTTGCGTTTGATTTGATCAGATCTTTCGATCCATCAACAAGCGTTTTGCCGTGAGTTCGATTTTCCCGGTTTGTGTCAACGTGACGTTTGAACCAGGTGTGCTTGTTCGCTCCCAATCAATAACGAACAGAATAAAACAGCAAAGGGTTTGGAGATGAAAGTAAATAATTATTCCGGCGAACGTACGCATCGAATGCACGGCAATCGGGCGTTCACATTGGTCGAACTACTGGTGGTGATCGCCATTATCGGCATCCTGATCGGCATGTTGCTGCCCGCGGTTCAGCAGGTTCGCGAGGCCGCTCGCAGGACCCAGTGTTCTAACAATCTGAAGCAGATTGGTCTGGGATTGCACATGTACCACGATACTCGTGGGGCGTTGCCAGCCGGCTGGATTGCGACCGACGAAGACGGCGAACCCGGCTGGGGTTGGGGGGCTGCGGTGTTGCCGTTTCTGGAACGCGGGAATCTTTATTCGCAAGTCGACCTGACCATTCCGATCGACGACGAATTGGTCGAAGATATTCGGGTTCAAGTGATCGATACTTATCTCTGCCCATCGGATACATCTGACGACGTGATGGATTTGGATTTTTTATCGGAAGATCATGAGCACGATGATGACGAGTCTCTTGCGTTTAGCCCCAGTCCTCATGATGAAGATGGGCACGAGCACGGCGAGGACATTCTCGTCTCACGAGGCAATTATTCCGGCGTCTTCGGCTCATTGGAGATCGAAGACAATCATCGCAACGGTGACGGCGTATTCTTCGAGAACAGTCGAGTCGAGTTCCGCGACGTCTACGACGGTCTTAGCAACACGATGGTCGTGGGGGAACGTCGGGCTGATCTTGGAACGGTGACATGGGTTGGAGTTTCTCCTGCGGTCGAGGAGCCGTTCGCGCGAATCGTCGGCAGTGCCGATCATACGCCCAACCATCACGACAGTCATTTCGAAGACTTTAGTAGCCGCCATTCAGGAGGAGCCAATTTTGTCTTTGGTGATGGTTCGGTTCGGTTAATCAATGATCAGATTGATGAAACCACTTACCGAAGCCTGTCAACGAAAGATGGCGGTGAAGTTGCGGTCGCCGAGTAGCGGTCGGGTCGATCGATCGGCGTGAGCCAACGCTGCGGGTTCTTTACCGAATTCAATCGGTGAGGCTCACGATTCGGTCCTTCAGCGTGTCTCAGAACCGACGGTCTGATTTTTAAGCTCCAGGCAACGCCCTGGGTCGGGAGCTTCGTGAAGGTTGGAGCAGTTTCGGACGCCTCGCGTGGACGATCTCTAGTTGGAACAGTCGACCGCGAAGCACTCACGCATCAATAGGTTGCCGAACTTACATGACACAACGCCGATTTTACGCGACCGAAGTGAAATCAAATCTGGCAGTTATTGCCGGGCAAACGCTAGGGCTCTCGCTGCATCGGCCCACATGGGATACTGAAATTTAAAGCCGGCATCCAACAGGCGTGCCGGGACGACATTTCGGCTTTTCAGGATCAGTTCGGTATCGGTTTTCATGAAAATCGCGCCGATTTCTGCCATCCATTTTGTGGCAGGAAGCCCAATCGAGACTGCCAGTGCTTTCCGTAGGTCGCGTTGAAAATCACGTTGAGGAAGCGGGTTGGGCGAGGCCAAGTTGATCGGGCCATCCAGGTCATCGCGTTCAATAAGAAATTCGATTGCGTTGACGAAGTCTTTTTCGTGAATCCACGAGACAAACTGGTTGCCGCCGGCGATGCTTCCTCCGAGAAAACGTTGCGTCAACCCTTTCAGTACGCTGAAAACGCCTCCCGGATCGGGAGACATCACCATGGCCGTCCGTAGGGCCACCTTCCGCGTTCGTGGAGTGTTTGCTCGATCTAATTCTGCCTCCCACGCGTTGGCGATCTCTATGCTGCGACGCCAATAGCCGGGAACATCACGTTCGTCTCCCCCGATGATCCCCGAATATTCATCGTTGGGGGCGTCAAAACGATGAGCATAAATGGTAGCGGTGCTCATCTGAAGCCAGACGCTGGGTGGAGATTTCGATTGTTCGATTGCCTGCCCGATTACCCGAGTCGAATCTACGCGGGAATCCATCATTTCCCGCAAGTTAGCTTGCGTGTATCGACAGTTGACCGACCGCCCGGCAAGGTTGATCACAATGTCTGCGTCGTCCACGAGGCTGGTCCAGTCCCCCAGCGTTTCTCCATCCCAACGAGTTGTTTCATCGGAACCGGATCGGCTCAGTATGGAGACCGCGTGGCCTTGAGCTATAAAATGGCGGGCGAGCACCTGGCCGACTTGACCGGTGCCGCCCGGGATTAGAATGTTCATGATTGACCGAGGTAAAGGTGCGTCAGTTTGTCAGAGGGTAGAACTTCGATACCAAAGATTTGTCTACGTAGATAAACTGACACCAATTCATTCCGTTAACGGTTTTAAGTGAACGGGCTCTGCTGAAGTGTCAAGATATCTTGTCAAATCGAACCGTCAGGAGCAATCGATGAAAACGTTCGTGGATGATGACGAGGGAGTTTTACCACGTGCGACCACGACAACAGATTCTCATGATGGCAAACACCCTAGTGACGTTGTCGGGTACTATCGTCAGACAATCGAAGACTATGAGCTTTGGAGCCCGCTCGGCTATATGCACTTTGGGTTATGGAGACGATGGATCAATCCATTTTCTCGCAAGTTCATGCTTGAAGCGATGAACGATCTTGTGTTCGACGGATTGCAATTGGATCAGCCGATTCCCTTGACGATCGGCGATTTGGGTTGCGGATTGGGAGCCGTTTCTCGTTACGGTTGCCAAAAATTTCCTCAGCATCGTTGGCAGGCGATCACGATTTGTGATGAGCAAGTGAAGTATGCCCGAGCCCGATTGACGCCCGACGAGCGAGCCCGCGTTGAAGTGCTCCAGTGTGATTATTGTGCTCTGCCCTGCCAATCCGAATCGCTTGACGCTGCGTTTTTCCTAGAGAGCCTGTGTCACGCCGAGCATGCCAGCGATGCGATCGGTGAGGCTTGGCGTGTGTTGAGGCCCGGTGGACGACTGATGGTGGTCGATGGGCTGATGAGACATTTGCCAGAAGACACGCCTCGGTATGCGAGCCGGCTGGCAACATCGGTGGCAGAGAACTGGGCAGTTGGCCAATTCCACTCGCTGCCGGAATTTCGGCGGGTGGTCGACGACGCGGGCTTCACGATTGAATCCGAACGCGAGCTCGGTTGGCAGGTCGTGCCCTGTGTGGCTCATTCACCCGCATTGGTCGCATGGCATTCATTGCACTTGATGCTTACCGGTCGTTGGAATGCGTGGAAGCGCAAACACATGATCGCTTGCGGATTGGGTGTGTTGCTGGGCGCCATGCGCCACCAGTTCGGCTACTACGCTCACCTACTCAGGAAGCCATCGTGAGCAATTGCGCGAGTTGCGCTATCTTGAGCCACGACCAATTCAGCGTTGTAACGACTCGCCATTTCGCCTCGATGCCTCTGGGAACGAAATTCGGGCGAGAAATTTTCGCCGTGATCTTCTTGACGTTCGGGGCTTCAATTCCAATCACAATTCCAATGCCAAGCCGTTTTTTGCCGGGATATTGCTGAAATCGTCTGATTTGGTGGTAAGGAGTTTCACTCTCAGGCGAGCCTCTTTATCGTGTTCACTAGGCTCCAGCGTAAATATCGAATCGTCTAGATTTAACCCAGAAAAGTCGGTGTTTTGAAGGGCCTGAGCCGCACGTTTTCACGTGTCACAACTCTTTGGTAGTGCTTAAGTCGCAAATCGTGCCGGGTTGTATCGATTTTCAGGCTTTGGCAACTAAAATCGATCGTTGCCAGCCGAAACGCCGAGCCATAAATAACTGTAGAACGTTTACATTCGGAACAACATGACCAAGCCGTCCTTGATGATCGAACTCACACTGGTGGGATTCCTATGCCTTGGGATTCCCGCCACGTATTCCTGTGCCCAAAACACGGCTCAGGCGGAAGCTGAAACCGATCAGGCCGAGGATCGTTCGGAGCGGGCGGGTGCAGCCAACGAGGCCGCCAATGAATCGAAGCAGAAGCAGAAAATCCGTTTCTCGTTCGAGCAAGCTGATTGGCAGGATGTGATCCCTTGGTTTGCTCAGCAAGCCGGTTTTTCGCTCCAACCAATTGCGGATTGGCCTGACGGGACCTTCCATCTGATTGACGATTCTCAATACAGCGTGATCGATGCTCTGGACCAACTCAACCATGCGTTGCGACTGCGAACTCCGCCTTACACGTTGATTCGAAATCGAAACATGCTGGTGCTTGTCCGAGCCGACCAACAGAACTATCCGTCCGAGCTAATCGAAACGGTTCCGGTCGAAAAGTTAGATGAACGAGGCAAATACGAAACGATGCGCTGCGTGTTTGAGTTCGGCGAGCTTGACTGCATGGATTTTGACCAGCAGCTTCAGCAGTTGGTCACGGACGTGAACCGGCCTGCCTACGCCGTGTTCAACGGAGCCAATCAGATCCATATTCGCGAAACCGGTGCAACGCTGCGAGTGATTCGTGACATTGTCATGACTGCCCGCCAGCGAAAAAGTGCAAAAGACTCTTCTTTGATCGTTTATAACCTGAAGCACACAGACGCCGATTCGTTTCTGTTTGTCGCGCGAGGTTTGTTAGGGATTGCAGAAGGAAAGAATCAGCGCGAGGATGGAAGTTTGGCAATTTCAGCCGAACCACTTAGCGATCGACTGTTCGTCAAAGGCACTCGGTCCGGTCTGGAGCAATTCCAAGCCGTCGCAAAATTACTGGATGTCGCGCCTGAGGAAATCGAAGCTGGTGGGCTGGTCGACAAGCCATATTTTCAATCGTACCCGGTGACATCCGATCCTAAACTTGCTTTCGATTCGTTGCAGACTTTTCTGGCCGGTCGCGATGGCGTCCGGATGCAGCAGGACGAAATTACTGGAGCGATCGCCGTCATGGGGCGGAAAGCCGAGCATGAAATCGTTACCGATACCTTGGCGATGATTGAGGGCAGCAATGGGCAGCAGTTTGCGATCGTCCAGCTGCAGTACGCGGAGCCCGCGACGGTAATTTTGACCTTGCGAAGTCTCTGGGGACAGACGGGAGAACTTGATCCGCAAGGCCCGGTGCTGTTGGGGAATCCGCTGCAAAGAACCGTTATTGTGCGAGGTACGCCCACCGAGGTGACCCAAGTGAAATCCATGATCGCTCAATTGGATGAGGCCGCCACTGGCCTGCAGGATGGGGTGCGAACTCGCACTCGCGTCATTTCCATGGACGACTCGAAGCGAGATGAAGTGCTGAACGTTTTGGAGGATTATTGGCCTTCCACAGGGCGGACCAATCGTTTGCAACTGAACTTAATCATGCCCGATGAACGGTCCTCGTTGAAGAAACGTTTACGCCGACTACCAAACCGATCGGAACCCGTTGATGCTGAATCGGATGATCAGGATAAGTCTCGATCAAGCGAGCCAACGTTGGATACGAGTCAGTTCCACCGACGCATCAAGCGATCTTCGTGGCAAATTTCAGCGTGTTCAACCGCGACAATCTGGCGTTCGGCCAAGAGAACTGCGTTCAATTTTTTTGCTCGTTCCAGTTCGCTGATTGCTAGTTGCGCCGCGTCCGCGAATCGTTTTCCTTGCCTGCCCGCTGCATTGATCGTGGCTCCAAAGCAGCTCAGTTCTCCACTGGTACCCGCAACCGGGGCACCTCAGGATTCGACTTCGCCCAAGCGACTTAGCAATGCGGATTACGTGCCACCGGAAAAAATTGATTCGATTCCCGGTGACGACATCCGAATCAAGGCCACTCCCGGAGGCATCGTCATCACTTCGGGAGACCTTGATGCGCTGGACGACATGGAGGACTTGATTCGAGAGCAAATGGGGCAGCAGTCGGATGTGCAGGCTCCGACCTTCTTCTTTCTTAAACACCGCTATGCAGAGGAAATCGCGGGGTTTCTGGGCAGCTATTTTGGGATTTCCGGCTCGGATAGCGGAGGCGGGGGCGACGGACTGGTGGGAGGCCTATTGAATAACGTGGTGGGGGGCGGGACGAGCGATCTACTGGGTGGTTTGCTTGGTGGTGGGTCAGGTGGTCTTGGCAGTCTGTCCCTGTTGGAGGGCGATGTCCGGTTCGGTACTGACAGTCATTTCAACACCGTCTATGTGACCGGCGCGACGGGGGCCGATCTCAATCGAATCAACGAGCTGATCGAGATCCTTGATCAACCCGAAGCACCGCAAGATTTGGAACTGCTCGGGCAGTTTCGCACCATCCCCATCATTCATCGTGATCCCAATGAGGTAAAGGAGATCATCGAGGTTCAGCTTTCGGACTTGATCGATAGTGGTTCATCAGGAGAAGGTGGAAATGGTGAGCAGGGCAATCAACAGGCAGAAATGATTAAACTGGTGCAGCAGATGGCCGGAGGTGGCGAAGGTGGTGGTGGAGGAGGAAGCGTTTCTTCCACCGAGCGTCCCAAGGCTCGGCTGGGAGTCGACGCCAAGACCAGCCAGTTGCTGGTGACGGGCCCCGAGTTTATCTACAAGGAAGTTTTGAAAATGGTGACGGAACTGGACAAGTCTCAATTGTCCCAACCGCCAACCTATGTCGTGATTCCCAACGGTGGCCGAAACAGCGAATTGTTGAAGCGAAACCTGAAGGCAATCTTCGGATCCAAGATTGAAATCACTGACACCGACGGTGAGGATACCGCGTCGTCGAGTTCCGGTTCCAGCGATTCGAAAGAAGCTGACCGCGGCAGTGAGAGTCGCAGCACCAACCGCAATCAGCAAACTCAACAGGAGCAGGCTCGACGTCAGTTCTTGCGCGAACTGGGCCGCCAGCGAGCCACCGGGGCCAGACAGCGTGGCGGAGCAGGAACTGCTGGTGGCGGTGGCGGCCGCGTCGGCGGATTCAGTGGAGGAGGACGTGGTCGTTAGCGATTGTTTTCGAATAAATTGAACCCGCTCCAGTCCTGCATGCCGTTTTCCGTCATGCACGCCGCCAAGTCGGCGATTGCTTACAGATGTTCGCATCCAGTTGCGCCGTGATCCCGTCAGCTTCCGTTCAACGGTCCAACAAAATCGGTGACCATGGGGCTTTGCGACTCTGCCGACCTTTCGGTTCATTGCTCAATCGCTAAACTGAGCTGTCGTTCAACAACCAGTGTTCCGTCAAATTTGAATGGAGTGGTTCGTAGTATCTCTTCGAGCGGGATTTCCGGCTGAAGCTGGTACCGCAAACGGGTCGGGTCAGGTCGTCCGGAACACTTGTCATTCCGTTTGAAATCGTTTCTTCTACGAGAGCCAGCGATGTCTACGCTCACTCAAAAAATTGAATCCATGATCTGGTCGGGTGAAGCCGACGGATGGCTTGACCTGCTCGATCAGACCTTGCTGCCGACGCAGCTGAAACGCATCGAGTGCCGCGACGTGGAAACGGTCTGGGAGGCGATCAAGATGTTACGCGTCCGTGGGGCCCCGGCAATCGGAATTTCGGCGGCCTACGGAGCGGTGATTGGAGTGCAGACGATCAAGGATGATTCCAACATCGCTGCCTTGAAGGATCGCGCGAACGAGGTCATCGATTACCTGGCGACCAGCCGGCCGACGGCCGTGAACCTGTTTTGGGCACTCGATCGCATCAGAGCGACCGTTGATTCATGGACAGACGAAACCTCACTGATGGATGCAAAAGCCGCGTTGCTGGCTGAAGCCAAGGCGATTCACGACTCTGATCGCCAAACCTGTCATGCGATTGGTAAACATGGATGCAGCGTGTTGGACGGTGTCGATGGCGTGTTGACTCATTGCAACGCGGGCGGTCTGGCGGCAGCGGAATACGGTACCGCTTTGAGCGTTTTCTTTACGGCTCAGGACCGAGGTCAATCGCTGCACGTTTTCGTAGATGAGACCCGTCCACTGTTGCAGGGAGCTAGGTTGACCGCTTGGGAGTTGATGCAGCGCGGCATCGAAGCCACTCTGATCTGCGATTCAATGGCAGCTCAAGTGATGCGGGAAGGCCGAATTCAAGCGGTTGTGACGGGAGCCGATCGAATCGCGGCCAACGGAGATGCGGCCAACAAAATCGGGACCTACTCGATTGCCGTGCTGGCCAAGCATCATGGAATCCCATTTTATATCGCCGCTCCAGCCAGCACGTTTGATTTGTCAATCGAATCGGGCGATGAAATCCCGATCGAGCAACGTGATTCCTTGGAAATTACCCACGGATTTGGCCGGCAAACCGCTCCAGATGATGTGCAAGTTTATAACCCTGCGTTCGATGTGACTCCGGCGGACTTGATCGAAGCGATCATCACCGAGCACGGATTGATCCAACCAGTAACGACGGAAAACGTGCGATCGATGCTCGGCTGATTCTTTTGCGATCCAACTCCAAGAATCAGTAAACGCTGCTCAAGGCCGTTCGGCATGGGGCGTCTTGGGTCGTTTGACTACGCAACTCGCACCACCAAGTTGCCGGAGAAAAACTCCCCGGAGGGGGCGACGTACTTAGCTCGGGGTGACAGCCAACGCCGTGAAGAGTTTACACCCGCTAAAAATGGGCTTTTCATGTTAATCACATTATGAAAAAAGGTCAGATTCCCCCATAACACCTAACTGAAAACGATTCAGTCGGAAAGGAATCTGACCATGTCTCGACGGCAACA
>CALFWL010000211.1 GCA_937928215.1 uncultured Pirellulaceae bacterium
CGACTAAAAACCGCTTAACGACTGCGGCTTTCTCCTGAGCAGTAAATTTTCGTCGTGATCGTGTCATCGTTGTGTTCTCCTTCTGAACATAGAATAACTCGATCAATTCATTTCTCCAGATTCAACTGACGCAATACACAATCATGCAAGGCAAATCAAGAAATGACAGCCTTACCGATGGCGACGATTCAAGGTATGGATGACCGAGCTTTGACGTTTGCTACAGGGACAACAACCGACCTGACAAAAGTCCTGATCGACACTTCTGTTGATAACTCTCACTGAATCATCGTAAAAGAGAAATGCGGTCCGCCGTTCCCGGATGATGTGCATTTTGACGTCTCGAAGTGAATGAGATTCTCGCAAGTGGCTCCAGTACAAACGGACGAATCGGTACTGACGCCAAACCCATTCCGAGTAATGGAATGTCTTCCCTACCGTCGATATTCCAATTGGCCGCTCAATCCTCCTCTTCCCCTACTATTTCAGTCATGAGATGCAATGAGAATATCTAGAAACCATTTTGCCGTCCTGCTGACTCTGATCGTGTTGCCATTGGCCACGCTATCAACCGCTGGCGCAGATATTGTAAACGTCGAATTCGGTGTCAATACAGAAACCATTACGCAAGTAGTGGTGAGTGGTGTTGATTCGAATGACAACAATTTTACAATGACGCAAGACCAGCCTGAAACATCAGGAACTGTTTTGGCAAAGACAGCCTTCCTTCAATCAATCACTTTGGCTGATACAACGATCTTGGAAAACTTCTCCTTTTTGAAGCCGACCATTGTCAACGCAAGTTTCCCCTCATCTGGAACTGTCGAGGTCTATACCAATGGTAACCGAATAACCGATTCTGACATCGGATTTCTTGATGGCATTGCGGAGATGCATTCCGACGACGACCTGGCGAGTTACATCCGCGTTGATGGAACCAGTATCGACTCGGAATGGGATCTGCAATATGGCCAGGCAATTGATTCAACTGGTTACTTTATTGTCGAGGAAAGGAACGGCAACACGGACTTCTCCGTGACGGCGTTGGACATCAACGGAAACACAATTGGAGATACGCTCGCTTTTG
Source organism: uncultured Pirellulaceae bacterium (assembly GCA_937928215.1). GTDB lineage: Bacteria > Planctomycetota > Planctomycetia > Pirellulales > Pirellulaceae > Mariniblastus. Next base: position 1,088 of record CALFWL010000211.1, read on the forward strand.
ATGCTCCATCATATCAATGGGACACATCTATCAAGAACTATTTTGACACAAGCGGCAGCGCGCAAACGCAAGAACTATCTGTGATTGACCTTAACTTGTTTAACACATCGCAAGATATTCACGGGTTCTCGATTGTTAACTCAGGAAACGCCGATTTCAAATTCTTTTTCGGTAACGTGAGTTCCGTTCCCGAACCGAGTGGAGGAGCGATATTGTTGACGGGCATTTTGACAATTGCCCTTCGGCGTCAAAGATCAAAAATGGTAGCCAATGCTTAAAGTCCTAATGCTGGCCAAGCTCAAGGCTATTTAGTAGTTCACCCAAGTGTTACATATCCACGGCGAACTTGGGATCTGGCCTGATAAAAACACTCGTTAGCTTCATATCCGATTCACCTGACAGACGAGGCGGATTTGTTTTCGACCCAAACGCCTGCCGTGTTCTCGGATTGCGTTCCGATTCAATCATCTTGAACACGCAATCAGAAAATGATCCGTTAAGCGAATCGACTCCTCACTAGTCAGCCAGAGCGAGTGACAAACGCTGCCTTAGACGGTGAGTGCGAACCCAAAGATTGGAACGAGAGATATCGAGTTGTTGACATATTTGGCTTGATTCGTGCCCCAGTTCAAACTTCAGCTCCCAGATTTCCTTCTGACCTCTGGGCAATGCGTCAACACAAGAATGAAGACTGGCAACAGTCTCTTTATATGCGGCTTCCTCGTCTGGTGATTGAACACTAGAGTTACCGTTTAGGCGGCTGGTAATCAGAGGAGTAACGTTGGAATCGAAATTTTCGACTTGTGGGATTTGACGAAACTTTTTATTGCGTCGATAACAGTCGACCAGCTTTCGTCTCAAGATAACGAACAGCCAGCTTTTGAAAGTTCCCTTCCCTTGGTAGTTCTCAAGGTTCTCCAAAGCAGCAACGAACGTGTCTTGCAGTGCATCATCAGCGAGATTTGGATCAGAGGTTTTGGCCAACGCGTAGCTGCGTAACTCATTGACGTATAGGTCTGCCCAGTTCTCCGGGACTTCGTGAACAGGCTGAGGCTGGCGAATCATGATCGCTCCGACTTTATCAAGACTGAATTGAATTCCGGTGCTTTGTCAAATCTGAAATGTTCGGGTTTGACGACAACATAAGTTGTGGTCGTCCAGTGGATCGCGTTTTCGCCCAGCCCGAAGTTTTTCGATAGTCACGAAGCACTCGTTACTTGCTCACATATTCGATTTTCAACAACAAATCATGCCAGCCGATTCAGTCAAAATCTTTACAGCTTTCTGAAACTGATTACGTGCGACAAGAAAGCCATCCAATCGGTGAATGCTCGAGCTGTTTGAACGCGCATAGAAAAACACGACGTGCAAACAAGGCTCGTCGTGTTAAAAGTTGTTTGATGAACTAAGATTGTCCAACAACGAAACGAACGTGTCGAAACATACGACTCGTTACGCACCGTCGATTGCTGCCTAGGTTATGAAACCGCTTCGACGGCGCACGCTCCGCTGGCACAACTTGCAGATGCGTCGAAATCAGGGTTGTAGTAGAATTTCAGCGAAGCAACTTTGCCGTTCTTCCATTCCGTTACTTGGACCTGCTGCGGCCAGAATTTCGAGCCATCTTTCATCTCGGCTTTGATCGTGTACTCCACGATGGTGACTCCGTTTCCGTTGCCATCATCAGACGCGACGGCGATTGAACCGATATCACATCCGTGAAACTTCTCAACCTGCTTCAAGAAGGCTTCTTCATCAGCGATGATTTTCGCACGTCCTTCTTTTCTTGTGCCGTCCCCCAGTTCAATTTGGTAAACGTCCTCGGCATAGTGATTCACCATGCCTTCTACGAATTCTCCACGAGCACAGCCTTCGACCATTTCTCGTTGAAGTTCCAATAGTTTGCTTTTTGATTCGTTGCTCATTTTGATCCTTATGATTAACTGCGTTTAAGATTGAGTGTGTACCGCCACTTTTTAATTCGAGGCAACGGCCACGATTGCGACATTGATTTTTGGAAAGTGACGCACAAATTTGAACCTGCGTCCCGCCATCAAGGGTTTTCTGGCACAAAACTATCACGAAATTCGAATATTTCATTGCAAATGTCTTTCCGATCGGAACGCCATGCAAATCAACGAGAAACAAGATCGGTTCAATCTTCAAATGGTCCAAAAATGATCAAACAACTAACGGCAGGCACGACCAGTAAATCATATGATTCGCCGCGTCAAATACTCACCAGGAATACTCACTTGCGATTCGCGCCAGATTCGGCGAAATGGACGTTTGATGACGCAGAAAAGACCGCTGACATTAGCCAAAGTGAACAAGAGGAACATGTTGACCCAAAAATTGTCGCGATTGTCAGAACGATTCGCTGCATGCTTGAACGGCGCATTGATAAGCTCGACATCAGTCATTCGGAATGGGACATCACGGTCAGCGGTTTTGTGACCAGCTATCACGAGCGGCAGCTTGTCGAGCAGAGCGTAAAATCTATCGCCTGCCAGTGCAAGAAGCGAAAGTTCGTGTCGGAGATCTGCGTTGTAAGGAATGGTGCATTCGCGGCGCGCCATATCACACGGTAGCCAATGTCACGAATTTCAACCGTCGTGCTTGCCGGAGGTAAAGGTACTCGGCTCGAACCGCTCACGACAAACGACGCAAAACCGGCGATCCCATTTGGCGGTGTCTACAGGATCATTGATTTCACTCTATCCAACTGTATCAACAGTGGTTTGAGAAAGATCTTTGTGTTGACCCAATTCAAGTCGATGAGCCTTGAACGTCACATTCACCAAACATGGCGGCCAATGGTTAATTGGCCTCTCGGGGAGTTCGTCGAAACGGTTGCACCGCAGCAACGAATCAATGAAGAATGGTACTTGGGGAATGCGGACGCCGTCTACCAAAACCTCTTTGCACTTGAAAAAGACGACCCACAGCACGTGGTTGTCCTCGGCGGTGATCACATCTACCAAATGGACTACCGGGAAATGCTCGATCAGCATATTGCCAATCGAGCTGCCGTCACGATCGGCGGACTACCGGTTCCAGTAGAGCAGGCGGCTGGGCAATTCGGCGTGATGGAAATTTGTGCTCAAAACCGGGTCGTCAACTTCGAAGAGAAACCCGCGGTGCCACGCACGTTGCCATCGAATCCGGGGCTGTGTCTGGCTTCGATGGGGATTTACATCTTCGAGGCAGACTATCTGTTTGATCAGCTTTGCAAAAGTGCGATGTGCGAAAACACAAGACACGACTTTGCACGCGACGTCATCCCGGCAAGTATCGCTTCTAAAGAAGCGTTCGCCTTTGAATTCCGCGATTCATCGAATCAGGATCCAGGCTATTGGCGAGATGTTGGCACACTCGATTCACTTTTTGACGCCAACATGGACTTACTTTCAGATAATTCGGGACTTCAACTGAGCAATCCGGCTTGGCCAGTCTGGCGGGCTCCCTCGTTTCACCCTCCGACAAGGATAGCTTCCGGAGCAATGCCGCCACAAAAAAGGGCGAGTCTCTTGTCAGCTGGATGCGATGTGGAGGGAACCGTTATTGGTTCGGTCCTAGGGCCTGGTTGTGTGATTGAAGAATCTGCAACGGTTGAGAACTGCGTTTTGTTTGAAGGCGTTCGTGTTCGACGCGGCGCACAAATTCGAAACTCAATCATCACCGAAGGAATCACCATCTCGGCCCACAGCCAGATCGGATTCGAGTCCGACAAAGACATCCATCGAGGCGCACAATTGACGCCGCAAGGAAGAACCATCGTGGCGTCCGAACTCAATATTGATTGATTGGGCTCAAGCAGCGTTCGACGAAGGCACTAGCGGAACGAATTACAAGTTCATGGTTAGTTCAATTGGCTCCAGCCAATTGAAAACTGTTTGCGTTACGTGCAGCGATAATTCTTTCTGGCTTGATTCTCGTGAACGCCAAGAGGACATTCGTCCACTCAGCAGTAGCATGATCAAAGCCGGGCGAATGAATTGTTGACTGTGGCGAGTTGAGACGTCTCATCAGTCGCGAATCAATAAGTTGCCGGATCAACATGACTCAGCGCCGATTTTTCGCGAGCGAAACGGAATCAAACGAAACGTCGCGTCAACTATTCGCATAGTGGAATTCATGACACTTGAGACGTGGACACCGTTTCCGACTTTCGTTCACTGGTCAAACTCGAGGAACTGATCCGCCTCGATCAGACGTGATTCGCCCGGATGTGGAGTCTTCCTTGGCTTGCCAGAGAAGACTCTCGTGATCCAGAACACTCGCACCTACGGATGCTTCACAGTCGTGCAACGTTGAGACACTGACAATTCGGGACAAAATGGCGTCGCCCGAATTCCGGTATGGTTACTGGATTTCCTCGTCCACTCCCAGCCCTCCGAAGAGCAAGTCGATTCCCAATCCGCCGACCAGCAAGTCATTGCCGTCGCCCCCCAGCAGTTCATCATCGTCATCGCCGCCAAAGATACTGTCGTCGCCCAAACCTCCGAAGATAAAATCAAGCCCTTCATTTCCGAAGATCGTATCGCGGCCGTCACCTCCTACCAGTTGGTCATTTCCGGCTCCTCCGGTGATGATGTCGTCTCCTTCATCGCCGTTCGCAAAATCGTTGCCTGCACCGCCATTGAGTGTATCATTGCCGGCTCCGGCCAATAGCGAATCAGCTCCTGCTCGTCCGTTGATCAGATCGTTTCCATCACCGCCAACCAAAACATCGTTACCAAAGCCACCAACAAGCAGATCATTTCCACCAAGCCCCAACAACTGTGTACCTCGTGATCCAGTCACAATCAAAATATCGTCGTTGTCTGATCCCACCAGCCGCTCGATGCCAGAAAATGATTCGTTCACCGCTCCGTATTGAGCCGATCCAGATCCATCATCATTGATTCTTGCTGTTACTCCCAACCCAATCCCTTGGAATGAATTGGTGTCGAACCCGGCCCCTCCGATAATCAAATCCGTTCCGCCGATTCCGACGAAGAAGTCGTTCCCATCACCTCCTACCAGAGAATCGTTGCCACCGCCTCCATTGAGTGCATCATCACCGTCGATTCCGAGAATAAGATCATCTCCGTTGCCGCCGCGAAGAATATCGTTCCCACTATTTCCAACCAGTAAATCATCGCCAGCGCCGGCTTCAAGCAAATCATTGCCTTCAAGCCCTTGCAGGACGTTGTCTGCCAATCCCACGGCTCTCAAAATGTCATCATTGGCAGATCCTGTCAGGTTTTCGATACCAACAAATGTTTCATTGACCGTCCCGTAAGATGCGGTGCCGGTCCCGTCAGCATTAACGGTCGCACTGACGCCCAAGCCAATCCCTTGGAATGAATTGGTATCATTGCCAGCACCTCCGTCGATGGAATCGGTACCACCAATTCCGACAAAGAAATCATCTCCTTCGTTTCCGCTTAACGTATCGTTGCCAGGACCTCCATTGAGCGAGTCATTGCCGCTGCCTCCAAACGCGACGTCATCTCCATTGGCACCACGCAGGATATCGTCGCCTGCGCTACCAATCAGCTCATCATCGCCATCTCCGCCGGTAAGCACGTCATCACCAATGCCACCGACCAGCCGATCCTCACCGGAACCACCATTGATTGTGTCGTTATCGGACTCAAGAACCTCGACAAAGACATTTCCATCACCGGTATCGGCCGCCGGACTTTGCGCGACACCATTAATGTCACCGCCAGCATCTTGGATGATGTCCACAATCACAGGGCCGTTGGCTCCTGCTGGAGCGTTGTGCAAGTGGATCGAGCTAACACCTGCGACCGGCATCAAATCAGATGTTTCAATACCTGTGATACTCAAGGTCGACGAATAAGTCACTCTCGTACCGTCAACGACAATCGTCAGCGTACCCATTCCAGTCGCGTCAGAATCCGATGTTGGCCCCGGCTCCTGAGCACTATCCAGTGAAGCTGTCAGTGACAGCGTACGTACACCGTCCACTGTTTGATCCGATTGCAACAAAAGCTGCCCCCGAATTTCACCGCCGGGGAAGTTTTGGGTATGAACGTTGAAGTACAAGTTGTCGCTGGCCGCTTCGGCGACTAACTGGGCCGGCGTCTGGGCTGTTGTCAGCGAATCGAGAAACTGGTTCTCGACTTCGACGGAGAATCCAAGCTCCCGAGCCGCGTCATCAACTTCGATACTCATGACCTGGAAACCCGGCACCGTGAAATCACCTGCCGGTGTAGCTGTTAGGACGTTACCGATCGGGCCCCCTAACCGCTGTGAGCCTTGAAAGCCAGGATGCTGAATGATCACTCCGTTTTCGGTCACGCCTGTATCCGGTGCAGTCTGCGCCAGAGCAGCTGTGTTCTCAGGAATCTCATCGTTGACTTCTGTGCCCGCGTCCCAAACGTCGTCGCCAGTGACGATAAACACGTTGGATCCAACACGTCGAATCAAACTGCCGTTGTCATCAAACAAATCAATCTGCATCGGATCATCGTTGCCGATGAACGCATCGTTACTTGGAATAACCATCGACGCATAACTCAAAAACTGTGTCAATGGATTGGTTGGGTCTGCGAAGAAAGTCAATGTGAAACTGTCTCCAGGCATCAGCGGGCTTGGCGTTGCCAAAGCTTCGTTAACACCGCCACTCCCCAACGCAGCCGCGATTCGCGGGCCAACGGTTCCATCTTCTGCCAACCGTTCAATATTTTCACTGGCGGCACTTCCCACGTCCAACTGATCGTAGATACCATTTTGAGTCGCCACAAAAACAGGCGTCAACAAACTGCCATCCGTTGGATTCAAGTTGGTGACCGTCACTTCAATCTGACCGTTGCCAACCACGGAGTCATTTCCGCCGTCGCCATTGAGCAAGTCATCGCCAAATCCACCGACCACGCTGTCGTCGCCATCACCGCCAAAAATTGTGTCGGCACCCGAACCGCCAAAAAGAATGTCGTCTCCCCCCGCACCCACAATAATGTCATCACCCAGCCCACCATCAATCACATTGGCCAAGTCATTTCCGGTCAAATTGTCGTCGTTGGCCGAACCAGTCAAGTTTTCGATACCCGCGAATGTTTCGTTGACCGCACCGTAGGCTGCAGCACCGGAACCGTCAGCGTTAATTGTCGCGGTGACACCAATGCCGATCCCTTGGAACGAGTTCGTGTCGATGCCTGCACCGCCGTCAATCACGTCCGACCCTCCGCCACCGGCCAGCACGTCGTCCCCGCTTCCACCGGTGAGCGTGTCGTTGCCAGCGCCACCGATAAGCGTTAACGACTGGGAAACAGCGGATCCGTCAACGATATCCGCGCCCGCTTCGCCACTGACCAAGACGGACCCTACACCGGTTATCCCCGTAAATGTGTAGACATCATCAAGATCACCCAGCATGGAAACGAAGTCGTTTATCGTCACTACGCCAAGGTCAATCGTCAAAGTATCGTTGACGGTGCTGGTTGTGCTGAGCACAAAATTAGCATTTGCAGCGGCATCTCCTTGTAAAGAAATTTCGTCGCCATTGCCAACGAGGATTTGGAGCGAGTCCGCCGCAGGAGTGCTGACTTCAACGACATCGACTTCCCCAACATCGGCGGTGAACTCCAGCAGTCCGGGGCCACCATCGAACGAGACTGCCGCCAGCAAATTACGTGCTTCAAGTTTTTCAAACGAAAGGTTGCTTGCGCTCCGTTGCCGACGCTTTTTTCGGCCAGGATTTCTAGCAAGGGTATCGTTTACGTTTCTCGTGGATGCATTCCGACTTCTTCTCATTGTTTTCTCGATGTATTCGGTGATTTGCTGTGTATTTGAATTCTTGCCTGTATCACTTATTCTCCATTGTATCACTCAACCCCCAATTGGCTATGAAACGCCGGGGCAGATGTTGATCCGAATTAACCATCACAAACGTGCCATAAAAAACAACGCTCGGCTATCGCTGCGTATTTTCACAATATTGGGAGCTTTGGCAGTAAAAGTTGATCTCATTTAGCACTCGCGAATCAATAAACTGCCGGATAAACATGATTCAGCGGCGACTGTACGCGAGCGAAATAAAATAAAATCTGGCAGTTATTGTTGGGCAAGTGCTCAGCGAAAGGGGGCACATGCTCACCCCGAGCTTTCATGACGCGCAAACTCTCAAACCAGTCCAGACGTGAAACCAGCCAACCTAGTTCTGTCACTTCGGCAGCCACAGTCAATTAAAAACGCCGGAGCGGTCAAAAGCCAGTGCTTGGATGCCCAAAACAGAAGAAGTTGGCAAACTTCGCCCGATATTTTTAGCTTCGACTTCTTCGAAGCTCACGAAAAAAACCTCAGTCTACCCTCAGTCGACTTTCATCACCGTACGCTTGAGCCGGATATATTCTGCCAAAGACCAAGCCTGAAAAGGGCAGCCGCGCGGTTGATACGGCTCAGTCGCGTCGGCGATTTCGGAGATGTGTCCAAGCCCGAACGTTTTCAAATGTTGCTCAAGCGGTTGGAGGAATTGCTCTTGAGCCTGTGCGATGCTCGCGCCATTTTTGCCGTGGGCGTTAAGCCAAGCTTCCACAAAGGGCCCGATGAGCCATGGCCAAACCGTACCCTGATGATAGGCTCCGTCTCGTTCCAATGGCGATCCGGTGTATCGTTTTTGAAATTCTGCGTCGTCGGGCGAAAGCGAACGCGGCCCCAGCGCCGTCATCAATTCACGTTCGGCCGTGGTAACGATTGCCAGCGCCTTCGCGCCGTCAACTTTTCCGTCAATTACCTGATACGGCAACCCGCCTACCGCAAGAAGCTGATTCGGACGGATCGAATTATCATTGAGCCCGGGTTCGTGATTCGCATCGACAACATCAAACAGACAATTGCGTTCTTCGTTCCAAAATTTGTCTTTGAAGGTTTGTTCGGCTTGCTGTTGAAGCCGTCCCCACTTCGAAGCAATGCTTGAACCGATCCATAACGCGTTGATCCACAAACACTGAATCTCGACCGGTTTGCCAATCCGTGGAGTCACCACCCAATCGCCAACCTTTGCGTCCATCCAAGTCAGTTGCACGCCGGGTTCGCCGCAAGCAATCAGGCCGTCGGAATCCATGCCGATTCTGTGCCGCGTGCCACCGGAGTATCCCATCAGAATCGACTCAATCGCATCCTCAAGTAGCTTGCGCTCCGCCGGATCGTCGTTCAATCCCATCTGGCCGAGCAGTTTCCAGTACTCATAAATGGCCACGATGTACCACAAAGAAGCATCGACTGAATTGTATTCGGGCTGGTCGCCCTGATCGGGAAACCGATTGGGAATCATGCCTGCGGAGATCGTCGTTGCCCAGCTAACCAGAATGTCACGCGCGAGCTCGTGCTTATCCAGCGCCAGACACAGGCCTCGAATAGCGATGAAAGTATCGCGCCCCCAATCGGCAAACCATGGGTAGCCGGCAACGATGGTTTGCCCGGAGCCGCGTTGAACGATGTATTGATTCGCCGATCGTTCAAGCGGCGTTAGCGCATCGCGCCGATCCTTCTCCTGAAGGGCCACTTGTTGATAGACCTGTTCCGGTGCGTCGTCCGCAAAGGCAGCTTGCTGAGAGAAAAGTTGCCCCGCGCCCAGCAGCAGCACCGCATCCGCGCGACTGATATCAAAATGGAATTCTCCGGGGCAAGCCAAATCTTCGACCGCATCAAGTCCACGCTGGCTTTCCAATTCGTAGTGGAATGCGCGAAACCATTCCGGCTGTTCTTCAAATTGGCCATTGGACTGAGCAAAGATCTCTGGACAATCGGAATAAGGCTTCCACACCTGTGCTTGCTGACGGTGCTCGGTCGTGAGATCTATATCGGAGTTTTCGCGATGAACCGCATGGTAGTCGCGCCCCGAAAGTAGTGGCTTGACGTGCAGTTTGACGCCAGCGTTGGGTGATGACAGATTCCATCTAATCGCCGTGCCTTCAATGCCGCGCGGGATGAATAATTGTTGAACGATCGCGACGCCGTTGCCTAAATCGTATTCCCACGTGGGCCATGGTTCATTGCTGAACTTTTGCAAACGTGTGTAACCGTCAGGCCAGAGGTGATCGTTTTGATAACGCTGGGTAGAGATTGGAAACGTCCCGTGCGGCGTTTCGACCCATGCTTCGAATCCATTGACCAGAACGACACGGTCGGTTGGCGGATTCCGCGCCAGCATCAACATCGAA
>CALFWL010000212.1 GCA_937928215.1 uncultured Pirellulaceae bacterium
GATGGTTTTGATCGTTGGGCTTGGCGCTTTGCAACTCTTCACCGGACTCGGGATGAGAAAAGTGAAACCTTGGGTCAAAGTGCCTGCCTCGATCGTCGCCGTGCTAGGCTTGTGGAGTTTTCCGTTGGGAACGTTGATCAACGTCTACGTTCTTTATTTGCTTCACTGCAAGAAGGGGCGGGTTGTGCTGGCGGAATCGTATCAGCATGTGATCGCTCAGACGCCAGAGATCAAGTACAAGACTTCCATCATCGTAAAAGTGCTCGCCGGTATTCTGTTCGCATTTATTGCGTTCGCCGTTGTTGCCGCGCTGATGAGTGCCTGATCTGCTGAGTGCTTCAGCAACGCGGTAAAACACCTGACGAAAGAAAGCTGCGAACGCCTATTTTCGTTCGACGCCGTATTCATCGATCTTGCGATACAGTGTCGCGCGGCTGATGCCGAGCAGTTCGGCGGCCTTGGGGACGCTGTTGCTGGTTCGCTTGAGTGCGTCGACGATCAGCTTGCGTTCCCAGTGATCGATGCGAAGCGTTTCGAACTCGCCATCGGTGGCGTCGCGAATTCCTAGGTCGCCTGCGTCGATCTCATTGCCTTCCGACATCACAATCGCGCTGTCGATGACGTTGCGAAGCTGTCGGACGTTGCCGGGCCACTGATAGGACAGCAGTCGAGTATTGGCTTTCTTCGACAATTTCAGGTCAGGTTTGCCGTGTTGGTGGCGGAAGTGATCGAAGAAAAATTCGATCAGCATTTGAATGTCGTTCTCACGATCACGCAGCGGCGGAATATAAAGTTCGTAAACGCTCAGGCGATAGAACAAGTCCTCGCGGAATTTTTTCTCGGCGACGAACTCTTTCAAGTCACGATTGGTTGCGCAGATGACTCGCACGTCGACCTGGATCTCTTCGGTTCCGCCGACGGGTAGGAACGGGTGGCCTTCGAGCGTTCGCAATAATTTGGCCTGACCTTCGAGCGTCAGTTCGCCGATTTCATCCAGAAACAGCGTGCCTAGGTCGGCCTGCTTGAACCAGCCGTCATGGTCTCGGTCGGCGCTGGTGAACGAACCTTTCTTGTGACCGAAAAGCTGGCTTTCCATCAGGTCACGCGGGATCGCCGCACAGTTGACGCTTAGCATGGGGCGATCGGATCGTGGGCTGGCCTTGTGGATGGCTCGTGAAACCAGTTCTTTACCGGCTCCGCTTTCGCCTCGGACAAGGACGCAACCGGAAGCTTTGGCGACCCGTTCAATTTTTGATTTCAGGGTCAGCATCGCGGGGCTTTCGCCCAGCAATTCATCGAAGGTGGCCGATTTTTCGACCAGTCGCGAGTGCTCGACTTCTAGAGACGCATGCTTGTTGGCTCGCTGGAGCGAACGAACCATGATGTTGGCCATGGCGCAGGCCAGTTGAAAGTGCGAATCGTTGAACGGGCTTTCACGTCGGTAAAGGTGAATGGCTCCGATGACGTTTTCGTCTCGAATCAAAGGAACGCAAATCGAGTCCGAGTAGTCCTCGTTCTGTTCGTCTTCGACCCGGATGGCTCGCATTTGATGCACGACGCGTTTGGTCAGGGCCGCATCGAGTTCCAAGGACGGTACGTCTTCTTCAATCGGGTAAACCGCTTTGGGTTTTAGTTCGCCATCATCAGAAAGCCAGAGGAATCCCGCGACCGACGCTTTGGTGCGATCGATCAATCGATTCAGACACACAGAGATTACCTCGTCTGGATCATCGACCGCCAACAGTTTGACGCTCAGTTGGAACAGGAAGAAAAAATCCTTCCCCCAATTGTGTCCTTTGAGAAAATTAAGCGTGTACTGCCCGGTTTCGCGCGGGTTCATGGATTCGTCAAAGACGATGGTCTGATTGGCGTTGCCCGAGTAATCCGTTCCTGACTCGATGCTGGCCGCTTGGTTGTCCGACCCATCTTCGGAAAATACGAACAGGCTGGCACCGATCCTGATTTCGGTGCCCTCTACCACGCGAGCGTGGTTGGCAATTTGGCCGTTCACGTAGGTGCCGTTGCTGCTGTCGCGGTCTCGGACCCACCAGCCTTCGTCAGTTTGGTAGATCTCGGCGTGGACCCGTGAACACTGCGGATCGTTCAGGACGATCAGGCACTGCCAGTCGCGACCGATCAGATTTGCTTCGGAGGTCGACAGCTCAAACCGGGCACCCGCGTTGGCTCCGGCGTTCATCGTCAAAAATGCTGGCACGTTAAATTCAGGCTCCAATAGGAAGCGTACCGACCCGCGAAGACCGACGGAATTGTTGAAAACGATTCACCATTGTAATTTGCTTTTCGCTGTTCGTCGATGAACCTGAACCCGATCGAGCAAAACGGAGTAATAGACGTAGGCGATGGAACCGGGGCGTGGGCGAGAGGCGGGATGTGCTGGGGTGTCGAGGCCGGTATCACAAGCGGGAGGGTCCTGTTGGGGCACGGGCGAAGGTTCGTTTCGTCGCGTCTGGAATCCTATCGGTCTTGCCTCTTGGGGGCCGAAGGTTTACGATTCAAAAAATGATATTCGCCTGAAAATGCGGGGTTTTCTCGCAACGCGAAAACAAATAAGGATTTGTGATGAAGTCATCTCTGAGCGTGAAACCCGATTTCAGCCCACCTCGTCTCCGTGTGGTGACTCTGGTTTCAATGGTCGTGTCCATGGTCCTTGCGATGACTCATTTGCAAGCTTTTGCAGATGAGCTGGCGACTCCGACCCGGACGGACCGGCGCGTCTCGTTGTTGGTTGCACAGTTAATGCAGACGAACCATCTTTCCAACCAACCGCTGGACGATTCGCGTTCCATCCGAGCCTTCGACAACTATGTCGATAACCTTGATCCCTTGAAAGTTTATTTTCTAAAATCGGACATCGCCGAGTTCGAGCGTTTCAAAACGCAACTGGACGATCAGATGTTGAAGGGAGAATTCACCGCGGCGTACGCCGTTTTTAATCGCTTCCTAGAGCGACTGGACGAACGAACCGAGCTCGCGTTAGAACTGGTCGACGCAAATCATGACTTCACGATCGACGAAGAGATCATGACGGATTTGGACCAGGTTGACTTCGCGGAAACCGAACAGGAAATTTACGATCGCTGGCGCAAGCGTATCAAGTACAGCTTGTTGGTCATGCGAGGTGACGAGGCCAAGAAGAAAAAGGAGGCAGCTGAGGCAGCCGAGAAAGCCAAAGCGTCTGCCGAAGATGATGAGTCTGGTGAAGGTGGCGATGCTGTTGAGAAAGGTAATGTCTCCAAGCCCGTGGAGGATCCCAAGGATCGCCTCAAAAAACGATACCAGTCGTACAACAAACGGATGCATCAATTCGACAGCGAAGACGTGGTCGAACTTTATATTACTTCCGTGACAACCAGCTACGACCCTCACACGACCTACATGTCAAAGCGTTCATTCGAAAACTTCATGATTCAGATGGGGCTGGAGCTGGAAGGGATTGGAGCCACGCTTCAGGCGACTGACGAAGGCTATACCGTGATCAAAAGTATCGTTGCCGGCGGAGCGGTGGATACTCAGGGTGGACTGGAAGTCGAAGACAAGATCACCGCAGTTGCCCAAGGCGACGAAGATGGTGGGCGAGCGTATGAGAAGCTCTACCGTGAACACGGAGGAGATTTCGTCGATGTCACCGGGATGAAGCTGGATGATGTCGTGGCCATGATTCGCGGGAAGGCGGGTACGGTCGTGCGGTTGAACGTCCTGTCAGAGAACGACACCGAACTGAAAGTGGTCAGTATCGTTCGCGAAAAAATCAAACTGGAAGAAAGCGCGGCTCAAGGAGAAGTCTTTGAGGAAGGCACCAAGCCGGACGGATCGCCTTTCAAAATCGGCGTGATTGAGCTTCCCAGCTTCTACGCCAGCATGGATGGAGCGATCGGGGGACGCAGCACGACCAATGATGTCAAGCGAATCCTGACCGATTTCAATTCTCAGAGCGTGGATGCATTGATTCTGGACCTTCGCCGAAATGGCGGCGGCAGTCTGCGAGAGGCAATTGACTGCACCGGGTTGTTCATTGATCGTGGGCCGGTCGTGCAGGTCAAGGATTCTCGCGGTGAAATCCTAGAACACAAGGATGTCGCGGCGGGCATGGAATGGTCCAAGCCGATGGTCGTGTTAACCAGTAAGTTCAGCGCAAGTGCCAGCGAAATTCTGGCGGGTGCCGTGCAAGATTATGGACGCGGGCTGGTCGTGGGTGACACGACGACTCATGGGAAAGGCACTGTCCAGAGCCTGATGAATTTGAACCAGGTTCTGTTTCGAGTGCGCAATCCTCCCAACGTTTTTGGCGCCTTGAAGATTACGATGCAGCAGTTTTACCGTCCCAATGGCGACAGTACGCAGTTGCGAGGCGTGTTATCCGATTTGGTTTTGCCTTCGATCAGTGACAAAATGGATGTCAGCGAATCGGACTTGGATTATCCCGTCGAATTTGATCGCATTCCCAAAGCCAAGTATCAACAACTGTCGTTGGTCAGCCCCGAGATCGCTCGACAGTTGGCCGCCAAATCGGCTGAACGAATTGAGAAATCACAGGATTTTTCCAAACGGAAGCGCAAAATCAACACGTATGTCGAGCAAAAAGCACTGAAGCGAGTTTCGCTCAACGAGGAAAAATTTCTGGCTCGTCGCCGCGAGTTGAACGCGGAAAAAGAAGACGAAGCTACGATCGAGAAACAGATGACACCCGGAAAGGGAATCGAGAAAGATTTCTATCTGGAAGAAGTGCTCAAGATCGCTCGCGATTATTGCAATCTGTTGGCCAGCAATAATTAGCGTGGTGTCGGGCTGAAATCGGACAACAGTACGTTACACTTGGGCTATGGCGGGGTTTCAATCCCATCATGGTCTATTCCAGTAACGTTACTCGCGCCCAGAAGTGTTAATTCGATGATTCATGCTCGCCCGTTGTTTGCGTCCGTTCTGCTCGTTGCCGCTTTTCACGCTCACGTTGCCATTGGCCAGTCAGTGTCGGTGGATTCTCCCGACAAGAACGTTTCCGTTGATTTGAACCTGGTTAACGGATCGCCTCAGTGGAGCATTCGATTTAACCAGCAGCCGATCGTAACCGACGGAGCGATTCAGTTGTATCTGGGCGATCAGCCCGATCAACCGCTTACGTTTGACTCTGCGGTTGCAACGACCAGCGAGCATGATTCGACCTGGCAGCCGACTTGGGGACAGTTTTCGGAGGTCCGCAATCACTATCGCGAAGTGGTTTGGACATTGAAGCCGAAGGCGATCGACGACGCGTCGGTGACCGTGACCTTGCGTGTATTCAATGACGGTGTAGCGATTCGTTATACGCCGGGTGTGAAACACAAGCCATTCAGTGACCGCACAGGTTTCAGTTTTGCCGACGATTTCACGTTCTGGTCTGCCAATGGTGAACATCCCAACCACGGCCCGATAAAGTTGTCGCAATGGAAGCACGGCGCCATTCAGATGCCAATGACCATTCAGGCAGGCCCGAATGTTTTCTGTGCCGTGCTTGAGGCGGCGATTTACGATCAGTATCCGTTCTCGGTGCATCGTGCCGGCGGAGCGACTCGGTTTGAGACTCGCTCGAAGCCCGCAAAGTTCACGTCAGACGAATCGAACGGTGGTTCAGCATGGCGAGTGATCACGTTGGGTCGTAGTGCGGGCGACTTGATCACCAATCAGATTGCCGGCAACTTGAATCCACCGCTGACCTTGGCGGACGCGTCGTGGATCCGGCCTGGTCTGGCACTGTGGGATTGGCGAGCCTGGGGGGCGACGGCTCCCGATGGGTTCCAGTACGGGTTGGACATGTCATCGTGGAAACGTTTCATTGACTTCGCGGCTCGCAAGGACAATGTCCGCTACCTGTTGCTGGATGCGAATTGGTACGGCCCCGAGTTTGATCCGAAGGAAGACCCAACCACCAGTCGCGATCATCTGGTGCAGCAGATTGAGGGAGGAAAAGTTGTCCGAAAACCCGCGCCCGACGACTGGGCAGAACCGATTGACGTTCCAGCTTTGATTCAATACGCCAACGAACGAGGAGTTGGCATCGTGCTGTACATCAACGATCACGCTCGCAAGAATTTCGACTTCGAAGAGACGCTCGCGACTTATGAAAAATGGGGAGCCGCCGGGATCAAGTTCGGCTTCATGGCGACCCGGGGAAACGCAAAAGTCCGCGACACTCGGAAAATTATCAAACTATGTGCGAAGCATAAGCTGGTTTGTGACTTCCATGATGGGCCGATTCCCGGCTCCGGTGATACCCGAACGTATCCAAACTATCTGACCCGCGAATTCTGTCACGCTCAGGCGGACGGCAAGCGATCGTTTTCGCCAGAAACATTTTGTACTTCGATGTTCGTCAACATGCTGACCGGGTCGCTTGACATGAGCAATGGTCTGTACGCGATCAAGGACGCGGAAAAAGTGCGGCCTCGGATTTTTACCAAAGTGAATACCACCGTCGTCGGCGAAACGGCTCGGAACCTGATCTGTTTTTCAGCGATGGCAACGATTCCAGATATTCCGGAAGCCTACGATGCCAAGTCTGACCTGTTCAGTTTTATCGAGGCCATGCCGATGACGTGGGACGAAACCCGAGTGCTCAACAGTCAGATTGGCGATCACATCACGACTGCTCGTCGAACGGGGGAAACTTGGTTGATCGGATCTGCCTGTGACGAAAATGGAGCAACGCTTCCGATCGATCTGTCGTTTTTGGATGAGGGTAAAACTTATCAGGCCACCGTCTTTGAAGACTCAGCCGACACTCATTTCGAGACCAATCCGGAGGCGTATAAGATTCACACTGAGTCTGTCAAAAAAGGTGACGTGATCGAAGCCGTTCTTGCACCCGGTGGCGGGCATTGTGTGATGCTGAAGTGATGGTATGGGTGGGGAGGATTCTCGCTGAGTCACCCGGCAATTCTGCAAGGTTTGCCGATTTGGATGGCGATGGAATTGTCACGGAGCGACATTTTTGTGAAAGCCTAGGCTGTCGAAAAAAGTCCCACAGGGGCAAGCTTTCCGGTCGAAAGCCTTGAACGGATGCACGATCATTTCCAATCAGCTCAGCTCGATCGCCAATCCGTCGTAGCCCACGTCAACGCCGTCGGGCAGCGTCGGCTGAACGGTTTCGTAGTTCAGGCTGCACGCACAATGAGTGAAATAGGTTTGCTTCACGTTTAACTTGCGTGACACCTCGATCGCCTGGTCGACGGTGAAATGAGTCGGATGCGGCTCAGGGCGAAGTGCATCCAGAACCAGCGTGTCCAAGCCTTCCAGTAGTGGCCAACTGGAATCGGGGATTTCGCTTACGTCGGTGCAGTAAGCCACATTGCCAACGCGAAACCCAAGCACGTTAAATCGTGGACCATGCTTCAGCGGAATCGGAATAACGGTGGCGCCCAGTAGTTCGACCGGATCATCACTCAGTCGATGAAGGTCAACCGATGGTGTGGCACCTCGATGAGTTTTCGGCCCATCGTCGAAAGCGTAGTCAAAAGCAGTCCTCAGCCGACGGTCAACGTTTTCGCTGCAATAAATTGGTACCGGATGTCCTAGGTAGAACTGGAACAGTCGCAGGTCATCGAATCCCATGACATGATCCGAGTGCTCGTGCGTGTAGATCACGGCGTTGGCGATCCCGATTCCCTCCCGAATCAATTGTGTTCTCAGATCGGGAGACGTGTCGATCAGCAAATTGCCCTCCGGTAACCCGATGATCGCGCTGGCGCGAGTCCGCTTATTCCGGGGGTGATTGCTGGTACACGTCTCGCAGCGGCAGCCAATGGCGGGGACTCCGACCGAAGTGCCCGTGCCCAGCAGGATCAGTTTGCCGGTGATGTCGGTCGTGAGCGGTTGTTTTTTCAAACTGGCGGCAGGCAGAAAGGGATGGGGGGCTGGGTAGAGGCTCTACTTTCTTCGATGCGACCGTTTTGGGCAATTGCGCCCATATAGGAACTCGTACGGCTTTGCGGCTCCCATTTGATCCGCCAAGGTCTGAAGGTTGGCACAGGAACTGCGGCGGGGTCACCTGCGGTTGTCCCGGCCTGACGAAAAGGCGGGCCGTTAATTCCTTTAAAGATCCGTTGCGGTGCTTTAAGGCGGTGATCTGATCCGTTGAAGGTGTTCCAATCTCCGTTGACCGGGCGAAAGTACCGCTATAACCTTTAGGAATATCAAAACATACTAATAGCAAGTGTTCGTTGGTCCTGATCGGGATGTCGAACGCATGGGAAATTTATGGATCTTCTGGAAAGAGCCTGGGAAGTCACCTCCGATTTTTTCGGCGGCTTGATGCATGGATTCGAGCGAACGATCACCAGTTTGTTCGGATCGTCGAACGCTCGATACATCAAACGGCTGCAAGGTCGAGTCGACGCCATCGGTGCGCTCGAGCCGACTTATGAGGCGATGACGGATGAGCAGCTGCGCGAACAAACCAAAATTTTTCAGCAACGATTGCTCGATGGTGAGACGACCGACGACATTTTGACCGAAGCGTTTGCCGTCTGCCGCGAGGGCGGTAAACGATTTCTTCAAATGCGTCACTACGATGTCCAGATGGTTGGCGGCATGGTGCTGCACAGCGGCGCGGTCGCAGAAATGGTAACCGGTGAAGGTAAGACTCTGGTTGCCACTTTGCCGACCTATCTGAACGCGCTGATGGGCAAAGGTGTTCATGTCATTACGGTGAACGACTATCTGGCTCGACGCGATATGGAGTGGATGGCTCCGTTGTACATGGGGCTCGGCCTGACCGTTGGTGCGATTCAAAGCAACATGCCGGTCAAGCAGCGTCAGGAAGCTTACGCTTGCGACATCACTTACGGTACGAACAACGAATTCGGTTTCGACTATCTGCGCGACAACATGCGACCTGCGGCGCGAGGTGACGATCGCTTCGGCAAGCAGTACCAGCAGTCGCAGGGGCCGCTCGCGTTTGCGATCATTGATGAAGTCGACAACATCCTGATCGATGAAGCTCGAACGCCGCTGATCATCTCCGGACCGGCTCATCAGAATCCGGCTCGCTACGTCGAAGCCAACAAGATTGCGACTCAGTTGAAGCGAGACGTTGACTATACCGTTAACGAAAAAGATCACACAGCGACACTCACCGACGAGGGCGTTCGCACGGCGGAAAAATTGGCGGGCGTTGAAAGTTTCTACACGGCTGGCAACATGGACTGGCCTCACATGATCGACAACGCGCTCAAGGCGCACGGTCTGTACAAGAAGGATGTGAATTACGTCGTCAAAGAAGGTGCGATCATCATCGTGGACGAGTTCACAGGTCGTTTGATGGAAGGGCGTCAGTGGAGTGACGGTTTGCACCAAGCGGTCGAAGCCAAAGAAGGCGTAAAGATCAAAGAGGAAACTCAGACCCTGGCCACGATCACGTTGCAGAACTACTTCAAGCTGTACGAAAAAATCTGCGGTATGACCGGTACGGCGATGACCGAAGCCGAAGAATTCCGCAAGATCTATGATCTGGAAGTAGTGGCCATTCCGACGAACCGGACCATGCAGCGAATTGCGCATCCGGACATTATTTACAGCAGTGAAAAGTTCAAATGGGAGGCCATTGCGGACGAGATCGAAGCGTATCACAAGCATGACATCGCGTTCGTCTCGAATGAGGAATTTTATCCGGGCAAACTGATTCAGAACGACGACCAAGCGGTGGTCATCGAGGGCGTCGATGGTCAGACGCATACGTTCAAGCCGGAAAAGGTTCGCGTGCAACTGGCCCAGCGTCCGATCTTGGTCGGTACGGTTTCAATCGAGAAAAGCGAAGTGCTTTCGCAATTGCTTGACCGTCGAGGTATCAAGCATGAGGTTCTCAACGCGAAGAATCACAAACGCGAGGCCGAGATTGTTTCGCAGGCGGGACGCAAAGGAGCCGTGACCATCGCTACCAATATGGCGGGGCGAGGTACCGACATCGTGATGGGTGGTAACCCCGAGACGATGGCGTGGGCTCGACTGCAGGATAAGTATCCGACTCGATTGGATGTCCCGCAGGACGAGTGGGATGCCTTGGTCGAAGACATCGACAAAGAATACCAGATGTCCGAAATGGGCACGGAAGTCAAAGCGATCGGTGGCTTGCATGTGATCGGTAGCGAACGCCACGACGCGCGGCGGATTGACCTTCAGTTGCGCGGACGTTGTGGTCGTCAAGGTGATCCCGGAAGTAGTCGATTCTTCCTGTCGCTTGATGATGACTTGATGCGAATTTTTGCCGGTCCTGCCGTGAAACGAATCCTAGAAATGGGGGGCTTCAAGGACGATGTGCCGATCGAGAGTCCGATGGTTTCTCGCCGAATCGATGGAGCTCAAAAGAAACGCGAAGAGTTCAACTTCGAAATCCGCAAGAGTTTGCTGGAATACGACGAGGTCATGGACGAGCAGCGGAAGCGGGTTTACACCTTCCGTCAGCAAATTCTGGATGGAGTCAGCGGGCGCGAATTGATTCAAGACATGATTCGCGAACAGGCCGAATCCAACTTGACTACCTGTTTGGCTCCTGATTTCGGGGCGGAATCGTTTTCTCGTTATGCAGGTCAGCAATTGACGATCAGCCTCGAGCCGAGGGTGTTCCGTAACACGGATCCCGACGAAGCAATCAAGATTTGTATCGACGAGGCGGAGCGACAAGCGGAAACCGATATCCTTGGCCAGATCGAAGAAAATCTTTCGCTGGCCGAAGAGGAATCCGAATGGAACTGGAACGCGTTGGCGTATTTCGTGAACACGCGTTGGGGCCTGAGTGTTCGCGACCGCGATTTGAAGTCGGCCGGGCGCGATCGTGTCGACGAGTTCCTGATCGACAAAGCGCGAGCGGCGATTCGCAAGGCGGAGATCCAAGGTGCCGACCAGATGCTGGACGCCGAGTATGGATTGAAAACGGCTGTCGCTTGGGTGAAGGCGAAATTCGGGATTGAGCTGGACATCGATGAAGTCCGGGATCTGGACAACGATGCCGTTATTGATCTGGCAACCGAACGGGCGATCAAAAAATACGGCGAAAAAGAAGTTGCTTATCCGGTCATGGCGGGGATGTACCAATTTGTGACACCTGCTTCGGGCGGAGCGACCGGTCGGATGGATCGCGAAGGTTTGGTGCAGTGGGCCAGTCGTCGATTCAAGACAGATTTGACCGTTGACGATCTGCGTAATAAGCAGCGCGACGAAGTTCACGAAC
Organism: uncultured Pirellulaceae bacterium; assembly: GCA_937928215.1. Taxonomy (GTDB): domain Bacteria; phylum Planctomycetota; class Planctomycetia; order Pirellulales; family Pirellulaceae; genus Mariniblastus. Next base: position 11,219 of record CALFWL010000212.1, read on the forward strand.
TGCTGGTCGACAAAAGTCGCCAGTCTTGCGAGGAAGCGGTTGCGACAGTCCAGCAGTTGCAGCAAACGTTGAAGAAAGTATCCGACAGTGGCGGCGTGCCATTGATTCAGGGCAACGGTGCGGCCAAGGACTTGAGCGAGTGGTTCAAGGAGAAGCTGGATTTCGAGCTTCCACTTGAACGTTACGAGCGTTTGGATCAGGAGGAGCTTGAGCAAAAATTGGAAGCGATCGTCGAAGATCATTTCCATCCGGAGTTCCGACGAATGGAGCGGATGGTGCTTCTGGAGATCGTCGATTCAGCGTGGAAAGATCACTTGCTGGCCATGGATTACCTTCGCAGTGCGGTCAGTCAGCGCGGTATTGCTCAGCTGGATCCAAAGGTCGAATACAAACGCGAAGGCATGCGGATGTTCGAGGGTTTGTGGGGTTCGATTGGCGAGCGTGTCACCGATCTGGTGTTCCGCATGGAGCAGATGAACGAAGCGTTCGTTAGTAACACGTTGGTCGAGACCAGTGCACGGCACGATGAAGTGCCTCCGCAGCAGGCCCCGCAATCGGACATCGGTCAAGAACAATCCGATGCGATCGATCGTTCAGGCAGCGGAAACCGAGCTGTCGAACCGATCAGGAATCGGGGTGACAAAGTTGGACGCAACGATCCATGTCCATGTGGCAGCGGCAAGAAGTACAAAGCTTGCTGCCTGAGAAAAGCAGGTTAGTTGGACCGCAACAATCTTCGGCTACATCGATCGCCCGTCGTTCGTGCGCTTGAATTAAAAGAACAAGAGACACATTCGGAAGGATTCGAGTTGAGTCGTGTTTTTGACATTTTGTACGCCTGCGCTTTGTTGATTGCGTCGCCGTGGTTGCTGTGGCGAGCGGTTTTTCGTAACCGCAACCGTCGCGGTTGGGGGCAGAAACTGTTCGGATTGGTTCCGACTCGGGAGTCTCAGGAACCATGCGTGTGGCTCCATGCCGTCAGTGTCGGCGAAGTGAATTTGCTTGAGCCGGTAATTGATCGGTTGCGAAAGCGTCGTCCGGATCTTGAGTTTGTTATTTCGACCACGACCGAAACCGGGTTCGACTTGGCAACAAACAAGTATCACGAACACTCAGTGTTTTTCTGCCCATTCGATTTTTCTTGGTCGATCAGACAAGTGATTAACCGGTTGCGCCCCGATTTGATCGTGTTGGCGGAACTGGAGGTTTGGCCGAACTTGATTGCGACGGCAAAAAAAAGTGGAATCCCAATCGCGGTCATCAATGGTCGGTTGAGCGAAACCAGTTTTCACGGCTACCGTAAGTTTCGTTGGTTGCTCGGTTCGGCGTTTGAGAATCTGACAAGCGTTTTGGCTTCGACGAAGGATTATGCCGATCGGTTTGAACAAATGGGGACCCCGTCTGACAGAGTGCAGGTCACCGGGAGCATGAAGTTTGATGGAATCGCGATGGAGCGTAAAAATGAACGGACCAAGAAACTGGTGAAACTGGCTGGACTGAAGCCGGATGATTTTGTGGTCGTTGCCGGGAGCACTCAGCCGGGCGAAAGTCTGATGGTCGCGAAAGTCTATCAAGAGCTGGTCGCGGAATTTTCGAACTTGCGATTGATTTTGGTGCCTCGGCATCCAGAAACGTGTTCGTCCGTCCGGCGCGCGTTGGAAGATTCCGGCTTGAAGGCGATATTCAGGTCGGAAATTGATACGACTCAAGCTGCCGATGCGGACATCATTCTGGTTGATGTGATTGGAGAGCTTTCAGCTTGGTGGGGCTGCGCGAACGCGGCTTTTGTCGGTGGCAGCATGGGAGGAGCGGTCGGGGCCAAGCGAGGGGGTCAGAACATGATCGAACCTGCGGGATACGGCGTTCCGGTTTGCTTTGGCCCGGACACACGCAATTTCCGGGAGATTGTTTCGCAGTTGCTTGACGCGGACGGCGCAACGGTGGTGGAAGATGAAGAATCGTTGAAAGACTTTTTTCGCAGGGCAATCACCGAACCTGCCTGGTCGGTCCGAATGGGGTTGCGGTCCCAGCAATTGGTGACTCAGCATTCCGGAGCTTCGGATCGCACGGTTGAGCGACTGATTGAGCTACTTCCGCCCGGCGATCACGACCAAGCTCGTGCCGCGTGAGCTGTCATCTCATTCGATAATCGAGCGACTTTGCGGCTTGCCGGTTGTTTCCGGGGTCGTTGCTGGTTGGGTAAGGCGTCAAATCGAGTGAAAATGGCTCCGTTTTCGAGGGCGATCCTTGAGTAAACCCCTGTCTGGTAGCTAAAATCTTTGATCACCATGCAATTCAGGTTCGGGCTCTTTTCGTCTGGTCACCGTGCATGAACCCGTTTGAGTCGAGGAGATCGTAGTGGCATCCGGCAAGTATCTTTTTACCAGTGAATCCGTCAGCATGGGCCATCCAGACAAGTTGGCCGACCAAATTTCCGACAGTATCCTCGACGCCATGTTGGCTCAGGATCCTGACAGCCGCGTCGCATGCGAGACCATGGTCAGTACCGAGATGGCGGTGATCGCAGGCGAGATCACTTCGAAGGCGGACGTGAACGTCGAGGAAGTCGTTCGTAACGTGATGCGAGAAGTCGGGTACACCGATGCTGCCACGGGGATCGGGTGCGATAGCTGTGAAGTGATCGTGAAGCTTGATCAGCAAAGCCCCGACATTGCGATGGGTGTGGATCGCGACGGTGCGGGCGATCAAGGTTTGATGTTTGGTTTCGCTTGTGACGATACCGAGGAGCTGATGCCTTTGCCGATTGCACTTTCTCACAAGATTCTGGCTCGTTTGAACCAAGCTCGTTTCGACAAGCAAGTTGATTGGTTGCGACCCGACAGTAAAAGTCAGGTCACGGTCGAGTACGACGGATTTACTCCGGTTCGTATCGACACCGTTGTCGTTTCGACTCAGCACGGCCCCAATGTCGACAACGAAACGATTCACAACTTCATCAAGAATGAGATTGTCGATCCGTGCTTGCCCGCGGAATTGAACAAGGGTGACATCAAGTACCACATCAATCCAACCGGCAAGTTTGAAATTGGCGGGCCTCATGGTGACTGTGGTTTGACCGGTCGAAAGATCATTGTCGACACCTACGGCGGTTGGGGCCGTCACGGTGGTGGAGCGTTCAGTGGCAAGGACAGCACCAAGGTTGATCGTAGTGCCGCTTACATGGCTCGGCACGTTGCCAAGAACATCGTGGCAGCTGGTTTGGCGAAGCGTTGTGAAGTTCAGTTGGCGTACGCGATTGGTGTTGCTGATCCTGTCAGCGTTCACATTGACACGCAAGGCACGGGCACAATTGACGACAGCAAGATTTGCCAGATCGTCAGCGAGCACTACCCACTTTCGACCAAGGGGATTATTGAATACCTGCAATTGAAGCGTCCGATTTTCCGCAAGACGGCGGAGGGCGGTCATTTTGGTCGCGACGACGCTGATTTCACGTGGGAGAACACGGACTCGGCCACCCAGTTGGCTGAAAAGGCGTCCGTTGGGGAAAAGGTTGCGGCAAGGACCTGATAACTCCTTTCTTCGGGCAGTTGTCCGAAACGCCAGAAAGTATCGACAGGGAGCCGCAGACAGAACTGCCGCTCCCTGTTTTCGTTGGCAGATTGATTAGTCACAAACCGGGGCAGAACCAATTCAAATGATTGGTTTCGTTATTTGCCCTGATCAGAGATCGTGTTGGGAGGAGTCACCCCGTGGCAAAAAAAGCGACCAAACGAGTGAAAACGAATGACAGCGGCAAGATGCAACTGACGGACGCCGAGAAGCAGGACGTCATCCGACACCTGGACGCCGGCAAGCCATTGCCGGACAAGTACCGCTTTTTGTTGTTTGAGGACAAACGAGAAGTCGAGTTGGTATGGAATGGCAAGACCAACGAGGTTTGCAATGTCGTGCTGCCGTTTCAAACGATCGAACAAGTCGATGAGCCGCGAGCGGAAACGGAAGCCGAAGCGGTTGCTGAAGAAGGGGCCGAGTATCAACCGACGTTGTTTAGCTTGGACCAGCGAGGGCGGCAACTGAGAGGCTGGACGAACAAGTTGATTTGGGGTGACAACAAGCTGATTCTCTCGTCGCTCAAAAACGGCCCGATGCGAGAAGAAATCGAAAAGCAAGGCGGCATCAAGCTCATCTACATTGATCC
>CALFWL010000213.1 GCA_937928215.1 uncultured Pirellulaceae bacterium
CGCGAATTCGGGATTCGGCTTTCATTCGCTGCGGCGATTCAGAGACATTAGTAATAGATAAACGGAAACATGAAACGTTCAAGACGATATAGTGAATTGCTCGCCAAGGTCCCTGACGCTCCGGTTTCGCTGGGCGATGCCGTCGAATTGCTGAAGGGCTTCGATGGTACAAAATTCGATCAAACGGTAGAGATCCACATGAATCTGGGAATTGATCCCAAGCAGGCCGATCAGTTGGTCCGTGGCTCGATCGTTCTGCCGCATGGGATTGGGAAGACTCAGCGAGTCATCGTATTTGCCAAGGACGCGCTTGCCAAAGCGGCTGAGGAAGCAGGAGCGGACGAAGTTGGTGGAGCCGAGTTGGCCAAGAAAGTTTCTGATGGCTGGCTGGATTTCGACGTGTGTATTGCTTCACCCGACATGATGGGTGTGGTTGGTCCGCTGGGTCGAGTCCTTGGGCCGCGAGGATTGATGCCTTCGCCACGAGCTGGCACGGTGACTCCGGATGTGGCAACGGCGGTCAGTGAATACAAGGCGGGTAAGGTTGAGTTCCGCAACGACAACGGTGGTAACGTTCATGCGGTTGTCGGACGACTGAATTTTTCCGCGAGCCAAATTCAGGAAAACATCGAAGCTTTCATGGCTCACATTCGCTCGATCGAGCCTTCGTCGCTCAAGGGAGCTTACGTGAAGAATGTTGCTCTGGCGGCAACAATGAGTCCAAGTGTAATGGTGGCTGCCTGATCGGCATTTGCGGTGACTTGAGTGTTTGAGCATTGACAAAAAGTGCTCGATCGCAGTCACCGACCTTAAACGAGTCAGCTCAAAACGAGTTCAGCTTAAAGAATCAGCTATGAGTAAATACGTAAAAGACCTGTTATCCAAAGACCTGTCGAGCCGCGTGGACGGTGTCGAGAACTGTGTTTTGGCCGACGTGATCGGGATGGATGCCAACGCGACCTCCAGCTTGCGAAAGCGGTTGCGTGAAAAGGACATTCGCTTAATGGTCGTGAAAAACAGTATTGCCAGACGTGCCACCGAAGGCACATCTCTGGCACCGGCGTTTGAAGGGCTTGAGGGCACCGCAGCAATGCTGTGGGGCGCTGATGACTTTGTCTCGTTGGTCAAGGAAGTTGTTGCACTCGACAAGGACGTGGAGGAGTTCGAAAAATTCACTGCCCGTGGCGGCGTAATGGACGGCGAGCGGCTCGACACCGACAAGGTGAAAGAGATCAGCAAGTGGCCGAGCCGTGAAGAGCAGTTGTCAATGTTGGTGGGGCAGATTTTGGGCCCAGGTGCCACGTTGGCCGCACAATTAATCGGTCCGGGTGGCCAGTTGGCCAGCCAGATCGAACAGGTGGGCGAAAGCGAAGAGTAGAGATTCCGCGACGTCAGTCGTTTTAACAGTCGATGACCAAATCGCGGATTGGGCCAATCGAAACAAACGAAGCTGAGGACTTGCGAATAAACAAGTGACCGGAAGAAAATGATTCATTGCCGACTGCATGTGGGCAAGATGAAACGGAATCCGGTGGTGATTGTTTGGCAGTTCCTGAGGCTTCGATCCGTACTAGCAATGATTTTAGACTTCGCCTTTCGGTACCGCAGCCGGGGCGATCAAGATGATGAAAGGGTGACCAATGTCAGAAGACACAGCAACACTAGAATATTCGGACGCAACGAAGACGATCGGCGATCAGATCGTCGGTTTGACTTTGAAAGAAGCGAAAGAACTGAGCGATTACCTCGAAAACGAGCACGGCATCAAAGCCGCTGCTGGCGGTGGTGTCGTTATGGCGGGCCCTGCCGGTGACGGTGGTGGTGAAGCTGCCGAAGCGAAGACCGAGTTCGACGTCGTGTTGACCGGATTCGGCGACAAGAAGCTGGATGTCGTCAAGGTCGTCAAGACGATCACGGGTGCTTCGCTGATGGAAGCCAAGAAGATGGTCGAAGGCGCTCCGGCGACCCTCAAGGAAGCTGCTTCGAAAGAAGAAGCTGACAAGATCAAGGCCGATGTCGAAGCTGCCGGTGGTAGCATCGAGTTGAAGTAGTTGATCCGGATTTTCTGAATTCTGACGGCGTTGAACCGCCGCCAGATCAGACCTGATGCTGACGCTGCGGGCATTTTTTGCTCGTGGCGTTTCGGTGATTGGCGAATTGAATTCGGGCTGGAGGTAACGACGAGTGGCAATCGGCCACTTGGAGGGCTTTCAGCCGAATTTCAGGCTTCGCGTGGCATGTTTGTTTGTGACCAAAGACAGCCGGGATGGTAATGGCTTGGAATCACGTTTCTCATAGGGCGTCAATTGCCAACGAGAATCGTGGTGCGGATTGTCGTCGGATATTGATGTCAATCGGCTCCCGAATTTTCCAGTGTGATGGCTCAGTCGATCCATGTGGGTACCGCGTGGATGTTTTTCGACGTGAAGCTTCACAATGCTGTGGTTCGCTGCCTAGTCTTGGTTGTTTGCAACTTGCTTATTGTTTCCTTTGCCTGATCGCCTGTTTGCTGTTTGAACCGTTGTGCTTCGATCTGATCGATGGCAACACCCTTCTTTCCCGCTTGATCTGATACCGGAGATTCCGCGCTTATGGCAACCCCAATTGAGCGACGCTTGTCACCTGAAACTGTTCGCCGCTTTGGTAGTGGTCGTGATTATCAGGTGCCACCAGATTTGACCGAGATCCAAACCAAAAGCTACGCCGCCTTTCTCCAGGAGGATTTGCCATCGGATAAGCGCAAGCTGCATGGCATCGAGAGCGTGCTGCAGGAAATTTTTCCGATCGAAAGCTATGACAAGCAGTTGAAAGTCAGCTATGTCAGGTACGAGTTGGGCAAGCCGCGTTATACGCCAGAAGAGTGCCGGCAGTTGCGTCTGACTTATGGTCGTCCGTTCCGCGTATGGCTTCGGCTGGAAAAAGAGCAGCCGATCGAGGAAGAAGTTTTCCTTGGCGACATCCCGATCATGATGGGTGGCGGTGAGTTCATTATCAACGGTGCCGAGCGGGTCGTGGTCAGCCAATTGCATCGCAGTCCTGGAATCGACTTCGTGATGGAAGCCGATACGACTTCTGATCGCAAGCTGGCCAGTTGCCGCGTGATTCCCGAGCGTGGAAGTTGGATCGAGATCAACGCCACCAAAAAGGACGCGTTGACCGTTCGGATTGATCAGAGCGGTAAGTTTTCCGCATTGACGCTGTTGCGAGCGATGGATCCCAAGTACGGCGAAGACTCCGATCTGATCCGCGCGTTTTACGACACGGCCAAAGTGAAGGTCGTTGATCGTCGCAGCGCTGCAAAACTGGAAGGCAAAATCGCCGTCGACGACATCATGTATCCCGGTTCCAGCGACCGGGCGGGCGAAATTATCGTCGAAGCGGGCGAGAAGATCTCCAAGGATGCGTCTGAGCTGATTTGCACCGCTGGCGTGAAAATCGTCGAAATCATGCCGGCCCCGAAGACTCCTTTGATTTTCAACTCGCTGCTGGAAGACAATACCTCCAGCCACGAAGAGGCGTTATTGCGAATCTATCAGCGTCTGCGACCTGGAAACCCGCCCGCTGTCGAAAAGGCTCGGACGCTCTTTCATGAAAAATTCTTTGATTCCAATCGATATCGACTGGGCCGGGTGGGACGTTTCCGGATCAACCGAAAACTTGATCTGGGCGTATCGGAAAAGGAGATGACGCTTCGTCCGGATGATATCCTTGCTTCGATCCGCTACATCTTGGAGCTTTCGTCGCCGGGTGGTGACGCGTTTGTGGATGACATCGATCACCTTGGCAACCGACGTCTCCGTACCATCGACGAGCTTGCATGTGATGAACTCCGCAAGGGCTTCCTGAAGTTGCGTCGAACGGTTCAAGAGCGGATGAGCCTGAAGGATCAAGAGGATATGACTCCTCGGAGCTTGGTGAATCCAAAAAGCATCTCGGCGGCGATCGAGTACTTCTTCGGTCGAGGCGAGCTGTCTCAAGTCGTTGACCAGACGAATCCTTTGTCGCAGTTGACTCACGAGCGTCGTCTGTCCGCGTTGGGTCCGGGTGGTCTGAACCGGAAGCGTGCGGGCTTCGAAGTTCGCGACGTGCATATTTCTCACTACGGTCGGATTTGTCCGATCGAGACGCCTGAAGGCACGAACATTGGTTTGATCTCCAGCTTGGCGATTTATGCTGGGGTGGATGATTATGGTTTCTTGGTGACTCCATACGCAGTGGTCAAAGACGGGAAGGTCACCGACGACGTTGCTTGGTTGAGAGCGGACGAAGAAACGGAAGCCTTTGTTGCTCCCGCTGATACGGATGTGGAAGGCGGAGTGATTGTTCCGCAGAAGCAATTGGGCGGTAACATTATCGCTCGCTTCCGTGCCGACTTCGAGCTTTGCGATCCGATGGACGTGACCTATATGGATATCGCTCCGTCGCAGATGGTAGGCGTTTCCGCCGGGTTGATCCCGTTCCTTGAGCACGACGACGCGAACCGCGCGTTGATGGGGTCGAACATGCAACGCCAAGCCGTTCCGCTGTTGGTAGCGGAACCGCCGATCGTTGGTACCGGGATGGAACGTGAAGTCGCCATCAACAGTGCGATGTTGGTGAAAGCCCGACGCGCCGGAAAGGTGACTTACGTTGACTCGACTCGCATCGAGATCGGGAACGATGTTTACGACCTGAAAAAATATGTCGGCCTGAATGAGCGAACGTGTCAAAATCAGAAGCCGCTGGTCAAGCCCGGCCAAAAAGTCGAAAAGGACGAGGTCATTGCTGACGGTGCCGCGACTCACAAAGGCGAACTTGCGCTGGGTCGGAACGTGTTGGTTGGCTTCATGTCGTTCGATGGTTGCAACTACGAAGACGCGATCATTATCAGCGAAGAATTAGTTCAAAACGACACTTACACCTCGATCCACATTGAAGAGTTTGATGTCGAGGTTCGCGAGACCAAGCTTGGTCGTGAGGAATTCACTCGTGATATTCCTAACGTCAGCGAGAAAGCACTTCGCAATCTTGATGACAACGGGATCATCCGGGTTGGTACTTACGTGAAGCCCGGCGACATCCTAGTCGGCAAGGTTTCTCCTAAATCGAAAACCGAGCTTACTCCGGAAGAGAAATTGCTGCACGCGATTTTCGGTCGCGCTGGTGAAGATGTGAAGAACGATTCGCTGGAGGTGTCTTCGGGCATCGAAGGCATCGTGATTGATGCTCAGCGGTTCAGTCGTCGGATGAGCCTTTCTGAAGAAGAACGAAAAGTTTTCGAGAAAGATCTGAAGGCCGCCGAAGCGGATGGCAACGAGCATATCGCGACCGTATTCGGCGAAATGATCACGGCGATGGAAGCCGTTGTTGGAAAAACTCTGACCGACGAAGACGAGACGCCGCTTGTTCGCGATCAAGATCCGAGATTCGTTGCTGAAAAAGCTGCGATGTTCCGGTTGTCATCGGTCACCGGGTCGTTGAGAAGCGAAGACAAGATCAAGCAGATTGACCAGATCCATGCCGAAATGTGGGGAGCGGTCGAGAAATCGATTGACGCTCGCGATCGCACGGTCAACAGCATGAAGCGGGGCGACGAGCTTCGCAGTGGCGTGCTGCAGATGGTCAAGGTTTACATTGCGACCAAGCGTACGATTTCGGTCGGTGACAAGATGGCCGGTCGTCACGGTAACAAGGGTGTCATCTCCAAGATCCTGCCTGTTGAAGACATGCCATTCTTGGAAGACGGAACGCCGATTCAGATCATGTTGAATCCGCTAGGTGTTCCATCGCGGATGAACGTCGGGCAGATCCTTGAGACTCACCTCGGTTGGGCCGGGTCCAAACTGGGCTTCCAAGCGATCACGCCGGTATTCGATGGAGCCACCGAGGCGGACATCAACAAGTGCCTTGACGAAGCGGGTTTGCCGGCTCACGGAAAGCACTATCTGTACGATGGTCGCACCGGCGAAAAATGTACGCAGGAAACCACTGTTGGGTACATCTACATGTTGAAGCTGCACCACTTGGTCGACGACAAGGTTCATGCTCGCAGCACGGGCCCTTACTCGTTGATTACCCAGCAGCCGCTGGGTGGAAAAGCTCGTTTTGGCGGTCAGCGTTTTGGCGAGATGGAAGTTTGGGCGTTAGAAGCCTACGGAGCCGCTTACATCTTGCAGGAATTGCTGACGGTCAAGTCGGACGACGTCGAAGGTCGTACCAAGATTTACGAATCCATGGTCAAAGGCGAGAACACGCTCGAGGCCGGCACGCCAGCCAGTTTTGACGTGTTGACCAACGAGATTCGTGGTCTTGCGTTGAATATGCAACTTGAGAAACGCCGCGGCTGATTCGGTCAAGTTTCGAGGTGACTCGAAACCGAAAACGAGACCAGCGGAGCGGCTTTCGCTCGAACAATAATCCAAATCGATTAATCAACTTCAGGAGCAGGTGAATTCATGGCGACTGCCGACACCACCTACGATCGCATCAACGACTACGCTTCAGTCAAAATTTCTTTGGCTCGACCGCACGATATTCGCAGTTGGTCGATGGGCGAAGTCAAGAAGCCCGAGACGATCAATTATCGAACCTACCGTCCTGAGAAAGACGGTTTGTTCTGTGAGCGAATTTTCGGCCCTGAAAAGGACTGGGAATGTGCGTGCGGTAAATATCGCGGGATGAAGTACAAAGGGATGATCTGTGATCGCTGCGGCGTGAAGGTGACGCACAGCCGCGTCCGTCGAAAGCGAATGGGGCATATCGAACTGGCTGCTCCCGTTGTTCACATCTGGTTCTTCAAGGCGATGCCAAGTCGGCTTGGTAACTTGCTGAACATGAAGACCAGCAGCTTGGAGAAGGTGATCTATTTTCAGGATTACGTGGTGACCGATCCGGGCACTTCGGAACTTGAGAAGCAACAACTGTTGACAGAAGAAGAGTACCGCGCCGCCAAGGCGGAATTCGGTCCAACCAGTTTTACCGCCGCCATGGGTGCCGACGCGGTTCGTGAACTGCTGTCTGATATGGACTTGGTTCACATTTCGGATGACCTGCGTGCCGAATTGGCTGAGACCGGGTCCAAGCAAAAGCGTAAGGATCTGACAAACCGTCTGAAAATTGTCGAATCGATTCGTGACAGCGACAACAAACCTGAGTGGATGGTACTGGATGTGATTCCGGTGATTCCTCCGGATCTTCGTCCGTTGGTGCTGTTGGATAGCGGTAACTTTGCGACGAGCGATTTGAATGATCTTTATCGTCGAATTATCAACCGCAACAACCGCTTGCGAAAACTTGTCGATTTGAACGCGCCGGAAGTCATCATTCGCAACGAGAAGCGGATGCTGCAACAGTCGGTCGACGCGTTGTTCGACAACAACCGCTGCAAACGCCCGGTGCTCGGTAGCAGTAACCGTCCGCTGAAATCGCTGACGGATATGATCAAAGGTAAGCAGGGTCGTTTCCGAGAAAATCTGTTGGGTAAGCGAGTCGATTACTCCGCTCGCTCGGTGATTGTTGTTGGGCCTCGTTTGAAGCTGCACCAGTGCGGGCTTCCCAAGAAAATCGCGTTGGAATTGTTTCAGCCGTTCATTATTCGGCGACTCAAAGAGATGGGTCACGCGGACACGATCAAGTCCGCCAAGAAGATGCTTGAGCGGAAGGACGAAGAAGTCTGGGATATCTTAGAGCAAGTGATCAAGAACCATCCTGTGCTGCTTAACCGTGCTCCAACCTTGCACCGGATGGGAATTCAGGCGTTTGAACCGACGCTGGTAGAAGGCAACGCGATTCACTTGCACCCGTTGGTTTGCAAAGGATTCAACGCGGACTTCGATGGTGATCAGATGGCGGTTCACCTGCCGCTTTCGATTGAGGCGCAGGTGGAAGCTCACACCTTGATGCTTTCGACGAATAACATTTTTGCTCCTTCCAACGGTCGACCGATCATGAGTCCTTCGCAGGACACCGTGATGGGTTGCTACTACATCACGCTGGTTCTGCCGAATCAGCCGGGTGAGGGCATGATTTTCTCCTCACTGGAAGAAGCCGATCATGCATTTGCTCAAGGAGTGATCAAGCTCCACGCGAAAATCAAAGTTCGTCTGCAAAAGGGACGTCACGTTCGCTTGAACGATGAGGAACGCAAGTCAGACCCGATCATCGAGACGTCATACGGTCGCATTCTGTTCAACATGATGCTGCCGCAGGGGATGGATTTCTACAATTACTCGATGAAGAGTGGTGATTTGGCGACCGTGATCTCCGACTGTTATCAGTTGCTGGGCCGGCGTGAAACGATTGATCTGCTGGACGATATGAACCAGTTGGGTTTCCGTGAGAGTACTCGCAGTGGTCTGTCGTTTGCGACAGACGATCTGGTGACGCCGGATTCGAAAGAGAAAATTGTCGCCGAAGCAGAGAAAGAAGTTCTCAAGTTTCGTAAGCACTACGAACGTGGTGTGATTACCGAACAAGAACGATACAACAAGGTGCTTGATACATGGACGCACGCTCGCGAGCAGATCACCAAAGAGATGATGGCTGCGATGGGTGCGGATGATCGTGGAGGCATGGGCTATGTCAACCCGGTGTACCTGATGTCAGATTCAGGTGCTCGTGGTGGTGTCGAGCAAATTCGACAGTTGGCCGGTATGCGGGGCTTGATGGCTAAACCATCGGGTGAAATTATCGAAACGCCAATTAAGGCAAACTTCCGCGAAGGTCTTTCCGTTCTGGAATACTTCTCGTCGACGCACGGTGCCCGTAAAGGTCTGGCTGATACCGCGCTCAAGACAGCGGACTCGGGTTACCTGACTCGTAAGCTGGCGGATGTTGCCCAGAACGTGGTGATCACGATGGAAGACTGCGGGACGACTCGTGGTATCACCAAGGGCGTGATTTATCGTGGCGAGCAGGTCGAAGTTCGACTCGCGACGGCGATCAATGGTCGCGTTTCACGCCAGAACATTGTTAACGCGGTTACGGACGAGGTCATCGTTCGCGAAAACCAGATGATCGATCCGGATATCGCTGGCAAGATCGAAAAGATGGGTCTCGAGAAGATCCAAGTCCGTAGCCCAATGACTTGTGAGGCTCCGTTGGGGGTTTGCCGTTGCTGCTACGGGATGGATATGTCGACCGGCGATATGGTCGAAGAAGGAATGGCCGTTGGAATCATCGCGGCCCAGTCAATCGGCGAGCCGGGTACCCAGCTCACGATGCGGACCTTCCACATCGGCGGTGTGGCGAACACGGTTACTGAGGACAATCAGAAGTCCATCAAGAAAGCCGGAACCGTTCGTATTACCCGAATGCGGTACGTGACGAACGACAAAGGCGACACCGTCGTGTTGAACCGGAATGGCGAAGTGGCGATTCTGGATTCTCGTGGTCGCGAGCTCGAAAATCACAAGATTCCGCAAGGCTCGACGCTGAAGGTTGCCGAAGGCGATGAAGTCAAAGCCAATCAGGTAATCTGCACTTGGAACCCTCACGCGATTCCGGTCATGTCGGAAGTCGCGGGCAAGATTCGATTCGAAGACATCGTCGATGGCGAGACCATGGCCACCGAGAAAGAGGCCAGTGGTACGATCCGTCGCACGATTATCGACTTCAAGGGCGACATGCATCCGCAGATCGTTGTCGAAGGCGAAGACGGTAAACCACTCGATGTGTATTACTTGCCTGAACGAGCCAACATCATGGTCGAAGAAGGCCAAATGATTTCGGCCGGTTCGACCGTTGCGGAGACGCCTCGCGAAGCGTCGGGTGTTTCAGACATCACCGGAGGTCTGCCTCGAGTCACTGAAATCTTTGAAGCTCGTAAGCCAAAAGACCCAGCGGTGCTTGCCGAAGTAGACGGAACGGTCGAGATCCTTGCCGAAAAGAAACGCGGCAAGCGAACGATCATGGTCAAAAACGACAGCGGCCTTGAAGTAGAGCACCTCGTTCCGCCTGGAAAACGATTCCGCGTTCACTCGGGCGATATCGTCAAAGCGGGTCAGCAGTTGGTCGATGGCCCACTGGTCCCGCACGATATCCTGCGAGTTTCCGGTGAAGAAGCCGTTCAGCAGTACTTGCAGCACGAAATCCAATCGGTTTATCGAAGCCAGCGAGTGGAGATCAACGACAAGCACGTCGAGATTATTATCGCTCGAATGTTGCGTAAGGTAAAAGTTGAAACGCCCGGCGATACTCACATGTTGCCTGGAATGATCCTTGATCGTTTTGACTTCCAGACGGTCAATAACGAAGTCGCCAAGTGCATCCGAGTCACGACACCGGGAGCCAGCGGCTTCAGCAAAGGTCAGGTGATTCCGAAAGAGCTGTTTGATGAAACGAACCTGAAGATCGAAACCGAGGGCGGAACTCCAGCCAAAGGTGCCAAGCCAAAAATGGCCAAGTACGATACTCAGCTGTTGGGCATCACCAAGGCTTCGGTTCAAAGTTCCAGCTTTATCTCGGCCGCGTCTTTCCAAGAAACGACGAAGGTGTTGACCGAGGCTGCCTTGCAGGGAAAGGTCGACAACCTAGTCGGTTTGAAGGAAAACGTGATCCTCGGTCACTTGATTCCGGCAGGAACCGGTTTCCGAACCTTCCAAGAATCCGATGTTCAATACAACTTGGAAGCCATGCAAGCTGCCGCGGCGACTCCGACTCAGACGCTCGAAGAATCCTTTCCGCTGCTTGATGCGGCTGAAACAACCAGCACACCGTCGTCTGGTAGTGGATTTGGTGCCGACGCAGGATCTGGGGCACCCGCCGATGGTCTGGCGTCGCTACTGGCCGGAGGCTCATCTGCTCCAACAACGGTTGATGGCAAGGACGATCTGACTCGAATCGAAGGAATTGGGCCGAAGGTTGCCGAAGTGCTGGCAACAGCCGGAATCGATAACTATGTCACTCTCTCGATTACCCATCCCGATCGGATCAAGGACCTGCTGACAGAAGCTGGACCTCAGTTCGTGGTTCACGACCCAACCACTTGGCCAGATCAGTCTCAATTGGCTGCGGCGGGTGAGTGGGATAAGCTGGCCGAATGGCAGGCGGTCCTCGATGGAGGCAAAGAAGTTGGCGGTTCCGACGAATCGACTTCGGATTTAGTGTCGGATGTACCAGCGGCTGAATCCGTGGCGGTGACTTCACAAGCTGAAGCCGAACCCACGGAGGAACCAACTGCTGAGGAAACCGCTCCGGAGGTTCCCTCCGACGACTTAACGAAAGTTGAAGGTATCGGTCCGAAGATTGCTGAGATTCTCAACTCCAACGGAGTAACCACGTTTGCTCAGTTAGCTGCGGTTTCACCCGACCAGATTCGACAAATGCTGGATGCGGCCGAAGGCAATTTCGCTAACCATGATCCCTCCACTTGGCCGGATCAAGCTCAGCTGGCTGCCTCGGGCGAGTGGGATAAATTGAAGGTCTGGCAGGATGAGCTGGACGGCGGAAAGCCCGCTGTCGAGCCTGATGATTTGACGATCGTTGAAGGAATTGGGCCGAAGATCGCGGAATTGCTCAACGCCGCAGGGATTCACTCATTCAGTGACCTCGCTGGATCCGATGCCGAAAAGGTCAAGGAAATACTCGTCGCTGAGGGTGGCTTGATGGCAACTCGCAATCCAACAACGTGGCCTCAGCAGGCACGTATGGCTGCCGATGGGCAGTGGGACGAGCTGAAAAAGTGGCAAGATGAGCTTGACGGGGGCGTCTGAGATATTCAGTGCGGCCAAGCGGAGTTCAGCAAAGCCGCAAAGGCCGCTCCGCTCCCATTTGCCGTTGACAAAGTAACAAAATCGAATAATTTGGTGGGCTTCCATTCGTTTTTCAGCGAATCGTTCAGCCCGAGAACAGAAAAACCGACTCGACCGGATTCAAAAGTATGCCAACGATTAACCAGCTTGTACGCAGAGGCCGCAAATCCAAGCGGAAGATGACAAAATCCCCTGTGCTGGAGCGATGCCCGCAAAAGCAGGGCGTTTGCCTGCAGGTGCGTACCATGACTCCGAAAAAGCCTAACTCGGCTCTACGGAAAATCACGCGTGTGCGTCTTTCGAATGGTAAAGAGGTAACGGTTTACATTCCTGGCGAAGGCCACAATCTGCAGGAACACTCGATCGTGCTGGTTCGCGGCGGTCGTGTTCGCGATCTGCCGGGTGTTCGTTATCAGGTGGTTCGCGGCGCTCAGGATACGCTGGGCGTTGACAAGCGTCGTCAGTCTCGCAGCCGCTACGGTGCCAAGAAGCCGTAACCAGCCTAGCGTCGAACCTGACAAATCATTTTTCCAAGTAACGATCAACGTAATTTCGCTGAAACATCATGGGTAACATTACCGCCAGCCGGACTCAATTGAAGCCGGATCCAAAATTTGATTCGATCCTTGCGAGCAAGTTCATCAATTGCCTGATGTGGGACGGAAAGAAAACCATCGCTCAGGCCGTGTTCTATAACGCGATGGATGAGATCAAGAAACGTGTTCCCGATCAGGAACCGATCGAGGTCTTCAATCAAGCCGTTGAAAATGTCAAACCTCATATTGAAGTTCGATCCAAGCGGGTTGGTGGTGCTTCTTACCAGGTTCCGATGCAAGTGAACCGAGCCCGTCAGCAATCGCTGGCGATCCGCTGGATTTTGTTGGCGATCCGCGAAAAGAAAGGTCGGCCAACGCATTTGCGATTGGCAGACGAATTGGTCGCGGCTTTCAACCGCGAAGGTGCCGCCGTTACCCGTCGTGAAAACACTCACCGCATGGCGGAAGCGAATAAAGCGTTTGCTCACTTCGCTTGGTAATTGTTCAAATCAAAACTATGGAACCGCTTGGGTCACTCCAAAGCGGTTTTGTTATGCGCGAACATTGATCAGGAGGCCGGGATTCGGAGTTCGAAACATGAGTTGCGGCGATTTGTGAGATTTGCGGCAGATGTGAAATCTATTCTTCCCGAACCCTGTACCCCGAAAACTGAACACTTTAAACTTCTCTTCCATGGCACGCAAACTTCAAAATCTCCGCAACATCGGCATCATTGCACACATTGATGCAGGGAAAACGACGGTCACGGAGCGAATGCTGTATATCAGCGGCTCGAAACACCGCGTCGGTAAGGTGGATAGCGGAACGACGACCACGGATGACGATGTCGAAGAGCAGAATCGCGGAATCACGATCTATTCGGCTTGCGTGACCTTCGATTGGAAGGATGTCCACGTCAACTTGCTGGACACGCCGGGACATGTGGACTTCACGGCAGAAGTCGAGCGTAGCTTGCGAGTGCTGGATGGCGCGGTGGTCGTGTTCAGTGCCCGCGAAGGTGTGGAGGCTCAAAGCGAAACGGTTTGGCGTCAAGCGGATCGGTACAACGTTCCGCGAGTCGCCTTTATCAACAAGCTTGATCGCGAAGGCGCGAGCTTCGAACGCGTCTTGGACGAGATCAAGACGCGGCTGGGAGCCAATCCTGTTCCGATTCAAATGCCTGTCGGCGAAGGCCCGTCGCACGTCGACGATCCGTTTCGTGGCGTCATCGATCTGGTCAAAATGAGGTTTTTAACTTTTGAAGACGAAGGAAAAAAAGTTG
Source organism: uncultured Pirellulaceae bacterium (assembly GCA_937928215.1). Lineage (GTDB taxonomy): Bacteria > Planctomycetota > Planctomycetia > Pirellulales > Pirellulaceae > Mariniblastus. Next base: position 13,548 of record CALFWL010000213.1, read on the forward strand.
ACGAGTCGCCGATCCCAGACGAGCTCGCAGACGAGGCAGAGTTCGCTCGCGAACAGATGTTAGAGGTGCTTTACAATCACAGCGACGAAATGGCTGAACTGGCGTTCGCCGAACAGCCGATTCCGAACGAGCTGATTCGCAAAGTGTTGCGGGCGGCAACCTTGGAGCGAAAAATTCAACCGGTCGTCTGCGGCTCCGCGCTGCATGGAATGGGCGTCCAAGGCGTGCTGGACAGTGTCAAGAACTACTTGCCAAGCCCGCTGGATCGACCGCCGGTCGAGGGTCTGAATCCAACGAAGAAAACCAACGCCACAGAGAAGCGAAAACCGGATCCAAACGAACCCTTTGCCGGTCTGGTCTTCAAAATCTTGCCGGCCAAAACGGGCGACCTGTATTGGATCCGCGTTTATTCGGGAACGTTGACTTCCAACTCGCGGGTCCATTGCACTTCCAAAGACAAGAAGGAGAACATCGCACAGCTGTGGCAGATTCACGCGACCAAGAAAGATCGCGAAGGTCAGATCGACTCGATTGGCCCAGGCGAAATCGTGGGAGTGATTGGCCCTCGATTTGCCGTAACCGGTGATACCTTGTGCGACTCCAAAGCACCGATTTTGCTGGAGCAGATTGAGTTCCCCGAAACCGTGATCGAAATGGCGATCGAGCCGGAATCGACCTCGGACCGAGACAAGCTGGCCGAAACGCTGGAACTGCTCAAACGCCAAGATCCGACTTTCAAGGCGAAAGAAAACGAAGACACTGGGCAAACATTGATCTCGGGCATGGGCGAACTGCATCTGGAGGTGATCAAGAACCGACTGTTGCGGGACTTCAAGCTGGACGTGAAAGTTCACAAGCCTCGGGTTTCGTATCGCGAATCGGTGCAGGGTGAAGCGACCGTCACCGGGCAATGCAATCGTTTGATCGATGGTCAGCAGATTTTTGGCAAGTTGACAATCAAGATGGAACCCGATGATACCGTCGAGTCGGGAGTGAAGGTGCTCAATCGCCTGCCGGTCGATTCGGTTGCACCCGAGTACGTGCAGACGATCAAGGACGAGATCAAGGCACGCGGCGAAAGTGGCGGACCAATTGGCAGTTTCCCACTAACTAGGATTCGCGTGACCCTGATGGATGCGGAATCCAACGAGAACTCGACCCCGATGGCGTTTGCGATTGCGGCGGGCGAAGCGTTCGAAGCCGCGTTGCAGCAAGCGAGGCCCGAACTGCTCGAGCCAATCATGAAGCTGACGATCAATACGCCTGAAGAATACTATGGCGACTTCGTCAGTGACCTTGCCCAACGTCGCGCTCAAATTGTCAAATCGGATACCGTTCTCAACACCACCACGATTGTCGCTGAGGCTCCGTTGGCAGAACTGGTTGGTTATTCCAGCGCGATGCGAAGTCTTTCTCAAGGGCGTGCGGGAACGTCGATGGAGCCGCTGAAATATGCTCCCGCTCCACCAGAGGTTGGCCAGTCGTTCGCGATGTAGCAGGCCGTTGCCCTTCACGTGACGCCGGGGCTGTTCGCCGATTGTTGTTTGGACACTGCCGTTTCACGGATCAATAATTTTTACCTGCAATCGGTTTCACCCACCCGACGCACAGGTATAATTTCGTTCACCCATTTGGGCCAAGCGTTTGCTAATCTTGGCGACGAGGATGTCATGAACGAGAAGATCTCCCAAGATCCTGCGGAAGTCTTGAAGCAATATTTCGGCTGGTCGGATTTTCGTGAAGGTCAACTTGACGTTATTCACCGCCTGCTACGCCGAGACAGCGTGCTGGCCGTTTTTCCGACCGGCGGTGGCAAATCGCTTTGCTATCAATTACCCGCCTTGATGCTGGAGGGATTGACCGTTGTCGTGTCGCCCCTGATCGCGCTGATGAAAGATCAGATCGACCAGCTTCACGTGCGAGGCATCGCTGCGGTGCGATTGGATTCGAGTCTCTCGTGGGAAGAGTATCGCAACACGATGGAACAGTTGCGTTCCGGCACCGCCAAGCTGTTGTACGTCGCGCCCGAGCGTTTTTTTAACGAACGATTTCGCAGTTCGTTGGACGGAATCAAAATTTCGCTGTTCGCAATCGACGAAGCACACTGCATCAGTCAGTGGGGGCACAATTTTCGTCCGGACTACCTGAAGCTGGCAACTGTTGCGAAAAATTTGGGCGTCGAACGAGTTCTCGCGCTGACGGCAACCGCAACGCCAACCGTGCAACACGACATTCGTGATGCGTTTGAGATTCAAGCCGACGATGTGATCTGCACCGAGTTCTTCCGACCGAATCTGCACTTGCGATCTTGCATTCTGGATCAACGGGACCGGTTGCCTCGCCTGATGGAGTGCCTGAAATCCAATCCGCCTGGCTCAACGATTGTTTATGTTTCGTTGCAAAAGACAGCGGTGGAAATCGCGAAAGCGTGTCAGTCCGCTGGCCTTGACGCCAAATCTTATCACGCGGGCATGGACACCGACGATCGCACGTCCGTGCAGGAATGGTTCATGACCGAACCGAACAAAATCGTGGTGGCAACCATCGCGTTTGGGATGGGGATCGATAAATCGGATATCCGCTACGTCTACCATTTCAACCCACCCAAGTCGCTTGAGAATTACGCTCAGGAGATCGGTCGAGCGGGCCGTGACGGCCAGACTTCTCGGTGCGAGCTGCTGCTGGTCCCCGAAGACCGAATCGTGTTGGAAAATTTCGTCTACGGCGACACGCCGTCCGAATCTTCCATTCATCAGTTTGTCAGCCAGATTGCCAAGCAAGAAGATCAGTTTTTCATCGGCCAGATCAAATTGGGAAATTTGTGCAATATCAAGTCGTTGGTGGTGAAAACTTTATTGACCAACCTTGAATTGGACGGCTATCTGGAATCGACTGCACCTCGATACGATTCGTATCAGTTCAAGGCGAACGTCCCTTCGTCGGAAATCCTGTCAAATTTTGAAGGAGAGCGGCAAACGTTTGCCCGAAACTTGCTCGCTTGCGCGAAGAAAAAATCGGTCTGGTTTTATCTGGATATACAGGAAGCCATTGAAAAACTTGGTTGCGATCGATCACGCGCGATTCGCGCGCTCGACTACTTTGCGGAGAAAGGCTGGTTGGAGTTACGGGCGACGGGGCTTGTTCATGGCTATCGAAAACTCAAACCAATTGCATCGGTCGATGCACTGGCACAATCCTACTTCACGGCGGCGGCGAAGCGTGAAAGTTCAGAAGTGGCTCGGATTGATCAGGTGGTTCAACTGGCGAAAGCATCTGAATGCCAGGCTGCGATTTTGTCGGCACACTTTGGCCAACCGCTGGAGCAACCTTGCGGCACGTGTTCGTTTTGTATGGGTGAAGGACAGATGAAAATTCCTCATGTCGAAATCGCACCCATCGCGTCAGACGTTCTGGACAGTCTTCAATCATTGATCGAAAAACATTCTGCCGCATTGACCGATTCCCGTAGCGTGGCTCGGTTCCTGTGCGGACTCCGCTCGCCGGCGACCACTCGCGCGAAATTGTCGTCGCACGCGATATTTGGTCATTGCAGTGAAATCCCTTTCGGTGATGTCATGCGGCAAGTGGAGACGGTCTCCGAAGCCGCGAATCGGGACGCGCCGTTTTGAGTCGGCGGTTGCGGAACAACGGGCCGATTTGTGGACCTGCCAGCCCGTTACTTTGTCAGGATCAGCTTGCCCTGACGAGTCTTTCGTAGCCGATAAATTTGCCCTTCGCTCTCGATCCAAATCTCGTCTCCGCAGCGAGCGAGCGACTCGAATTTGATGATTTTTGGCAACTGCGCCGCCGTTGGAGTCGTCCCTTGGTTCGGATCTTCACCTTTCGCTGGGTCAGCCGGAGGTGTAGTCATTTTACCTTAACCTTGTGAAATCGGACTTTTGTGGCAAAATTCTCAGGTAATCCTATTGCAGCGGTCGAGAATTTGGCGACAATCACGTGCGTTGTTGAGATTCAGTCTCAACTAAACGTTAAACGCTTTCCGACGACGCAGCAAGCCACGTTGGGCACCTCGATCTTCTTTTTTCAGATCGAAAACGGTGTGCCAACCCAGCCAGCCACGCTCGGCAGCACCGGCCCGATCAGTTTTCGCGCCGGCCTGTCCATTGGTTTTGGCTTAGGAGACTTGCCATGCGTACTGAATTTTTGCGTCCGTCCACTTCACCGAATGTCCGTGGTTACCGAGTTGGTTTCACGCTGGTGGAATTGCTGGTCGTGATTGCGATCATTGGCATCCTGATCGGGATGCTGTTACCGGCCGTTCAACAGGTTCGCGAGGCCGCTCGTCGAGTTTCGTGTGCGAACAATTGTCGGCAGTTAGGTCTGGCCGCGTTGAATTACGAATCGGCTCGCCAGAAGTTGCCTCCATCTTGGCTGCTGCCGACTGCAGAGGATCCGGGAGCCAACAAAGATGGCTGGTCGGTTCAAGCTCAGTTGCTGCCTTTCCTTGAGCAGGCCAACCTGTCCAGCGAAATCGATTTCACGCTTGGCTACAAGAATGCGGCTAACAAATATATCGGTCTCGATAGTGAAAACGTAGTGCTCGCTGCCACAAAAATTCCGGGCTACGTCTGCCCCAGTGAGGTGCGGGATGAAGTTCGTTTGGACGGGAATGAGCCCGAGCATTATCCATTGAACTACGGTGGAAACGCAGGAGTTTGGTTTGTTTTCGATCCAAACGTTTCGAGTCTGAATGCACTTCGACCGGGTGTCGGCGAGGTAGGGCAAGGTTCGATCACCACGAACCAAGGTCAGGACATCGGGGCGATCATTGACGGGACCAGCAACACATTGATGTTTTCCGAAGTGAAAGCGTACACGCCTTACGTGCGTGACGGCGGTGGTGCACCAACCACGCCTCCTGACACCCCTTCGGAAGTTGCCGGGTTGTCCGGTGATTTCAAAGAGACGACCGGGCACACGGAACAGGTTGACGGTCGCTCACACCAGACCAGCTTCACCGCGTTGTTCACACCGAACACTGAGGTCATCAGGGTGGAAAACGGGCGGGAGTTTGATGTCGACTGGACCAGTCAGCGTGAAGGACGTTCTGCTGACCAGCCAACCTATGCCGCCGTGACCTCGCGCAGTTATCACTCGGGTGGCGTCAACGTCACGATGGTTGACGGTTCCACTCACTTCGTTACCGACGCCATCGATCGAGCCAACTGGTGGGCGATGGCGACTCGCGACGGCGGCGAAATCGTCGAAGAATTTTGAGAGATTTGGTTTTCGGAGCCTCGTGTGGGAAGAGCCATGCGAGGCCTTTCTGTCGCTTGTTTTGACTTACGGAAAGTTGTCATGGCCAAAAAACTTTGTGAATTGAAGAAGTTGCTCAAGAAAGACTTGGCTGAATACATCATCAATGTGAATCAACCAAAGTTCGTTTGCACAAAATGCGGCCGAGTCGCCAACGAGAAGAAACTCGTTTGCTCTCCCGCAAAGCTTACCGCGGTGTGACCGAGGGAGGGGAAGGCTCCGCCCGCCCCGTGCCGATGCAGACGCGTAAATCTATAGCAATCTATAGCAATCTATAGCAAGGTTCTAAGCCTGGGAGGGGAAGGCTCCGTCCGCCCCCAACCGATCGCCGGTGTAACATCAGCAACCGCTCCGTCCGCCCGTCAATTGACCGACCATCCAGATCCGCCGGCTTGGACGGAGCCGCGCCCTCCCAGCTTGCGATCACCCAAGGGAGCGGAAGGCTCCGCCCGCCCCAAATCGATAGCACGTGTAACATCTCGAACGGCTTCGCCGAGGCTAACGCGTAAATCCTCGGACCCAATGATCATCGCCGGGGCTGACGCGATCTTTCAGCCCCCAACCAAAATGCAAGCAAGCGAAACATCGCTCAAGCCGGAACAACTTTGGAACATCGTTTCTCATTCCGCGGTGATTCACGGCGAACTCTTTTTGCCACCCTTCGAACCATCATGAAACTCGGCAGTATCTCTAACAAATAACGAAAATACACGAATGAAATAAAAGCTTAGAGCAGCTACTACTCCGCCCAGTCTCGCTATTGAGTCTATGTGCTCTTGCCCTAAATCGCTGGGCTTATAGTTTGGAAATCCCTGCTGCATAAAAGCAGGAAAAAGCAAACCTCCCATGCCCAAAAGCCCAATACCTATCAAATGCCTATAAACCGAAGACACTCGATCGCCGTACTTATCCATATTATATCCACGGAGATTTACTAAAGCTGAAGTGGCATCCTATTGCTTTGAGGGAGGCTTCAAAATGGCAATCCTCCTTGCTTTCCGGGAGTCTTGGTTCAGTGTGAACTGGAATTTTGAGTTCGAGTTGTTTGGTTAAAAAAACAGCTGAAGCTGACGCATCCGGACTCGCTGACATACTCAGATTTTTCGCATTGGGTCAAACCCGGAAGTGAAGCGTGCGACACTTTTAGGTATCGCTCGACTTCCGACTTCCGACTTCCGACTTCGGCACCGCGGGGGCTCGGGTTACTCCTCAGCAGAGCCCTATCCTCCACCGCTGATTGTTGCACTGTAATCTCAAGCGGCCTGTGTGGCAACTTGTTCTTTTCGTTTCTGTTTGCGACGCACACGTGCTTCTTCAACCCTGCGATCGCGCCGAGCGTTGTTCTGTTGGGCACGTCCGGCCAGCTTGTCCGCTGGTGTCACGTACCCGATGGCTCAAAGGGCAGTGCAGCCGCACGTTGTTGTAGTGCGTCGCGTTAACGATCACGCAGGAACCTGTCAAAACCCAAGTTTGTGTTTTGTAGTACCGGCTTTAGCCGAAAGGCAAGCGAATTCCGCCTGAAGGCAGGA
>CALFWL010000214.1 GCA_937928215.1 uncultured Pirellulaceae bacterium
CAATGAATTAAACAATAATGACATCGCTGCTGCGCTCCTTCGCTTGATTGATCTTAACCAAACAAGTTAATCAGGGGCGTAGCAGCTTTAATATCCAATTCCTACCTATTCTCAATTATTAAAGCCATTTTCATCAGCCCAGCCTTACCCTCCCGATCGGTTTCGCTGGGAGGGAGAGGCTCCGCCCGACCCGAAACCAAGCTCAAACTCTCTAATCCCAGCGAGTGCAGATCAGCCGCGCCCTCCCGAAGCTCACACTCGTTCGTGCTGATGTTTCTGATCAGATCTCGACGTGCATGATGCCATCGACTTCATCGAAATGGCCGATCTTCAGCAAGCGTCCTCTGGCTCCAGGCATCTCGGCGACAAAAACAGGGTCGCACACCGAAACCGAAACACTCGTCGCAACCGTCACCGCAGCGATCTTGTAGGCCGCGACCGACATCGCAGCAAACCACGGCAGCGTGGCTGCGGAGGCTAACAGGAACATCTGGCGATCGACGTTTGCCATCGCCGCTACCGCTTGCTCCTGCACGTAGTGATTGATGACGTCCTCTCGGTCAGGCGTGTCCGTCAACGAAAGGATCTCAGAGAACGAACACTTTTCTTTGCTCCGTCGGTTGAGATGTCGCATCGCACGGTGAGCACGCTTGCGTCGCTCGAACTCCAGTTTCGAGTGAAACGTTTCGATCTCACGTTTCTTTTTAGAGAAAAAGGAGCTCAAGACCGATCGAGGGATGAGTAAGGCCGCGTCCAACGCGTTGACGGCCAGTTGTCGCAGCAAGTGAGCCGGATACTGTTTTCGATACGCCGCAAACACTTCCGTTTGGATTTTTGTGATCGCATTATCCAACTCCTGACGGGTTGTGAAGATCAGATCGCTGCCGACCTCCACGCACAGCGGTTTCAGATAAGAGACTTTGACGCCTCGTTTTTTACCTGGGCCGGCAAGGAATTCATCAAGGCGAGTTTGAACACAGTTTGGTATCTGCTCCTCGATTTCGTGAAAACGATCGCGCTCAGTGACGGTGACATATAGACTCCCTTGAGGCAAACGGATCGAAGCTTTGGGCAATTCGATCTCTCTGACCTGAGTGAACTTGTCACGGTACTTTTTTGTGACGTATTTCCAGCATTCGGCCTTTGACGCATGTGGACCAAAACGATTCAGCATGGACTTGGCTAATTCATCGCTATTGTCTTTGGGAGGAACCCAGATCGGTTTTCCAACCCAGCGGCCGAACAACTCAAGTTCCTGATCCGGCGTGTGCGGTTGATGCCCCGCAGTTGATCCCGCATCGGTTACGTCCGGAGCCCGAATCGAGGACATATCAGCGTGAGCTGAATTTTGGAACTGTGTGGACGGATGGTTGCCTTGAAACGTTTTCTGGTTGACAGTCGTTTGCATGCTTGGTCCTCCTGAATGGTCCTTGCCCGATGTTAAAGGTACTCTTTTTCAATTGTTCGAACAGCTCTTTTATTTCTTGGTGAAAATTGGCGTCCATTTTTCAAAGGAATTACTCTCATACGTCTAGGGATTTTCAAAAATGACAGCAAACGGCAAACCTTGCTTCGGGCAGTTTTGATTTCGATACGTCGTGCAGTTGCCGATCATTTGAGGCATAAACGGCGGTTTAGACCATCGGAACAATTGGTGACGGTGTATGACTTCTGGGTCCGTAAATTCGGCCAGCATTTAAATGATTGGCCGCCACTTAAACTTCCGGCGGTCCCTGCCGATCACCTCCATCGCTGGAGGCGCAAAAAAAGACGCCCCTTGGTAGAGAGGCGCCTAGCGGTCAATTGGGTGGCGAAGGGTTCGCCGATTTAACGGCAGTGGCATTCAACGAAGGTAGCTTATTGAGCGGCCAATGACTCGATGAATGGATTCGAAACCCAAGTGGAAGTCGTCTTGTCTTCCGAAGCATCGGTGCTCTCCTTGGCTTCGACCGATTTCGAAACCGGAGCGACATTCGAGTTGAAGTACTTGTTCTTGACCGTGGTCGGGACAGGAATCGACAGCTCAACGGGAGCGATACCAGCCGGTGCAGCGAACGGGCTGATACCGTAAGGTCGCTTGACGATACCGCTGTAGTAAACCGGTGGGAATTTTGCAAAGTACGGCGGTTCTTCAAACCGACGAACGCTGTTAACCGGGCCCAGCACTCCGAAGCCGCCAAGCCCCTGATGACCACCGAGCGCGAATCCGCCCCCGGTGCGAGACTGGCCGATGCCGACACCGAAGCCGTAGCCGGACGTGTTACACTGTGCGTTCACCGAAGTGTCAGTCATCACGGTGACTGCGAAGACCGCGAATGCGATTGCGAGGATGCGTTTCATGTTGGAGCCTTTCCGAAAGTCTGTTGGGGGGCCCGCAGGCCGACCCGATCCACACTAAGCCGACTTCAAAACAACGCAAGACCCTGATTCAAGCAGTTTCTACAAATTATTGGTATCCGGACCGGACATGACGCCGTCAGAATTGACAAGATCATTAAAAGCCGAAGCTGGCCGTCTAGGCTTTGCTTTGTCAGGCTGCTGTGCGGCCGTTTCACCAACCGGGTTCGCCCCGTTGATGGACTGGATCGACGCTGGCTACGCGGGTGAGATGGACTACATGGCAAAGCGGTTGGACGCGTACCAACATCCACGTCATGTGATGGATGGAGCGGTCAGTGTGTTGATGTTGGGCATGAATTATCAAACGAAGGTGCCGAAAAATCGTTCAGCCGGGCAAGGCCGAATCGCTCGGTATGCGTGGGGAGCGGGCGACTACCACGACTTAGTGCACTCGCGTCTGAAACGATTGCGGCGCTTTGCGAATGAGTTGACTGACGACGGTGGAGAACAAGTGCTCGCACGAGGCGTCGTTGATACCGCTCCGTTGCTGGAACGCGAGTTTGCTCAGCTGGCGGGACTTGGCTGGGCGGCGAAGAACACGATGTTGATTAATCCGCAGCACGGCAGTTGGTTTTTTCTGGCCGCGTTGTTGTTGAACGTGCCGTTGGAGTATGACGAACCGTTCGAGGGCTTCCATTGCGGCACCTGCACAGCGTGTCTGAATGCGTGCCCAACCGACGCGTTTATTGAGGCGGGAAAGTTGGATGCAACGAAGTGCATTAGCTACTTGACGATCGAGCATCGTAGTGAGATCGCTCATCCGCTTCGCTCGCAGATGGAGGACTGGGTGCTCGGATGCGACGTGTGCCAAGATGTCTGCCCGTGGAACCGAAAGGCACCGCTTTCGACAGAGGAAGCGTTCGAGCCCTTGCCGGGCCACGACCCACTGGAGCTGCATGCGTTGTTTTTGCTTACCGACGACCAGTTTCGCGAGCGATTTCGTAAGACACCGCTGTGGCGTCCGCGTCGTCGTGGGATTCTGCGAAACGCTGCGATCGCGATGGGCAACCGACCTGACCCGAGAAATCTTGCAGCACTTGAGCGAGGGTTGGCAGACGAAGACTCGCTGGTGCGAGGTGCGTCGGCGTGGGCGATTGGGAAGCACGATTTTCAGCCATCAACGGCGATGCTTGAGCGGCAATTGCTCACGGAAGAAGACTCACAGGTTTGCGAAGAAATTCGACTGGCGATGTCAGAGCTTGGCGCAACGAACCAGCACCACGGTTGAGCCGAATCTCGGCTTCGATTTATCGCTGGAAAATCGGTAGCATCTCGTTCCCCGCACTTAGCGACAAGATGCACAAAGCGGTCGTGTAGGCGGATCCGAATCTTCCATCGCGAGGATGACGCTCGGCGGGCCATGATCCGTCGGGGAGCTGATGGTCCAGAATCGTCTTGACGGTACGCGGATAGAACTCTTGCCAGTGGTGACCGCCCAGTTGGTACATGGCCTGACACGCTTGCAGCAAACCGTAGTGGTATCGATCCTTGTCGTTCAGGTGGACGTTGTACCGGTCAAACGGATGTTCGAGAATCCAATCGCCTGCTTTGATCGCGGCTGACGAATGATGACGACCTGCGTGCGCCATCGCCAGGATCCCCGCGCCAGCCATTCCTCGCGTGTGGTACTCTTTTCCCCCGTGGTTCATGTAGCGAAAGGTCGCGTGTCGATCTGAGTAGCACGCGTTGATGTACTTGACGGCGTCGTCGATGCTTTCCGATGGAACATCAAATCCAGCGTTCTTTGACGAACGGAGAAACATCAACTGCCATCCGGTGATCGACAAATCGGAGTCACCGTCTTTGGCTTTGTTGATGTACCGCCAACCTCCCTGTTCCTTCGGATCGGCTTTCTTCCAAGCCTGCATCTCCAAGCTTGCCTTCAATGCCAACTGGACCGCCGTGGTTGCCAGCGGTGATTGGTCTGCATCCAGTTGGCCGTAGTTTTCTGAGAGTACCAGTGCGGAGATCGCATGGTTGTACGCGGCGAATGATCCGATGCGATAACTGACGCTTCGTGAAATCGGGGATTCGTCGGGTGCCCGTAAAGAAATCAATCCATTTGGTTTCTGTTGCGCCAAGATATAGTCGATGGATCGTTGAAGCTTTGCTCCGAACCTGCCTTCACCCACTTTTTCGCCTTGAGCCATGAACGCCATCTCGCACAAGGCCGTGACACCTGGCTGGCCCAGATCAATAGATGGGAACGATCCGTCGGGACGTTGCTGCCTCGCCAGCCACAAAAGTCCTCGGTCAACCGAGCGGTCCAACTGCTCCCGCTGTTCCGTATCCAGAACGCTTATGCTCGGAATCTGAGCGGACGACGACATTGGAATCAAAACAAGCAAAGCAATGGGAACGAAGCCGCCGCCCGAGCGATTCATGAAAGGCTTCATCTAAAGTCCATCCCAGTTGCGAAAGTTATTCGATCAGAAAAACACAAGTACGATCTACTCATGCTAGGTCGCGTTGCATTCGCACTTCATGCAACAAGTCCATTTGTTGGTGCGGAGGGCGGCTGTGAGGCTTTCATTGGTTGTTCCGCTCAGTATAGCGTCGTTTTCTGCGTTTACCCCGGCAATCAACTGGCCGAAGACCGATGTCGTTGGCTCAATCGAGTGTTCTGCCTTGAACATGACCATTGTTCTATGCGACAATGGAGGAACGCATTCCCTGCCGAAATTAACACCTGCCATTATGTCTCAGACTCAGACTGCCGTGACCGGACGAAAGAAACGCCAGATTCCCGAAGGCACATGGACTCAGTGTCCAGGTTGCAAAGCTCGTCTGGTCAGCAAGGCACTCGAACGAAATCTACGGGTCTGTCCCGAGTGTGATTATCATTTGTACGTTTCTGCCAACCAGCGGATCGAACAGGTTCTGGACACGGGGACTTTTGAAGAGTGGGACGGTGACTTGCTGGCCGCTGACCCGCTCAAGTTTACGGACAGTCGAGCTTACGTCGATCGCTTGGCTGCTGAGCGGAAAAAGACGGGGTTGTCGGACGCGGCGATCACCGGGACCGGCATGATTCGCGCAAGGCGAGTGGCGATCGGGATTACCGACTCCCAGTTCATCATGGGAAGCATGGGGTCGGTCGTGGGAGAACGATTGACTCGCCTGGTTGAACGAGCGACTGAGCAGAATCTGCCATTGATCATCATCAGTGGGTCTGGCGGAGGAGCCCGGATGCATGAAGGGATCTTTTCGCTGATGCAGATGGCGAAAGTGTCCGCCGCGTTGGCTCGTCATGATCAGCAGGGCGGTCTGTTCATTTCCGTGTTGACGAATCCCACGATGGGAGGTGTTGCTGCGAGCTTTGCGTCACTAGGTGATGTCGTCTTTGCGGAGCCCAAAGCGTTGATCGGATTTGCGGGGCCTCGTACCATTAAAGCCACCATTCGGATCGAGTTGCCGGAAGGATTTCAAACCAGCGAGTTTTTACTCGAACATGGGTTCATTGATCGGATCATGCCCCGTCAAAAACTCAAAGCCGAAATCGCTCGCACCATCGACTACTGCGGCAAGTAACGGATTGAAGGGCGCTGGTGCCCGCTGACACTCTTTCTTCTAACGCGAAATACGAGCCACGAATGGGCTTTCTGGACAACTTGAAATCGGCGTTCGGTGGAGGCAAAGGGCGGCTGGATGTTGCTAAAACGTACTTGCTGGACCGTCACTCGTTCACCGGCACCATGTCCAAGTTCCGTGTCGCGACGAAGATTGGGACGCGCGAGCGGTTTGGAATCAAGTTCATCGACCAGGAAAAGCTCGATTACTTTGAGGCACGATTCAAGGGCCTCAACAAGCCGCCCGAGGGTGAAATCGCGATGCAATTCGCTCATCCTCGAATTGTATTGACCCATGAGTTCGGTCAGACGACCACGGGACAGCAGTACATTCTGATGGAGTACCTAGACGGGCCCGGCTTGGACTTGGTGATTCGCGACCGAAATCCAGATGTGATTCCGCATCAGTTGAAACTGATTGTTCACATGGCCGAAGCGCTGATGGAAGTGCACGAGAAAAAATTTATCCATCGCGACGTATGCCCGAGGAACTTCATCTGCTCCAAGGATTTGTCCAGCTTGAAGCTGATTGATTTTGGATTGACGTTACCCAACGAGCCACCTTACCGAATGCCTGGCAATCGGACCGGGACGCCACAGTACATGGCTCCGGAAATTGTCCGCCGGCGCGAAACGGATCACCGTTTGGATTTGTTCGCGTTTGGTGTAACCGCTTATCGACTGTTAACGTTCGAACACCCGTGGGGAAGCACCGACATGACCGGGACAGCCGCGCTGGCCCATGACACCAAGCCGATGAAGGATATTCGTGAACACCGTCCAAACCTTGATCCTCGCTTGGTCGATGCGATTAACAAATGCTTGGCCATCAAAGTCGAGGATCGCATGGACAGCTTCAAGCGATTTCTGGCTGCGGTCAAACGAATCCCCGCAGCGGACGTGAAGTAGCTCGCAATCGTTTTCAAGAAGAACGGCCAGTTCCGGGCAGGCGATGTTTTGCTGGCAATTCGCAACCGTTTCACGGGCCGCATTTCAGACTTGGGTCGTGACAGCTTGACATCGGTTGGCGATGGGTCCTACGATGTCGGGCTTTCCTTGGCCGAATCTGGAACCTCGTCTTGCAAAAAGCGATCGAAAAAGCCGATACCCTCATCGAAGCCCTAGGCTGGATTCGCGAGTTTCGCGACAAGACCACGGTGATCAAACTGGGAGGCAGTCTGCTGGGGGACATCGACGCACTGCATCATATCCTGCTAGACATTCTGTTCATGGAATCTGTCGGAATGCGACCGGTCGTCGTTCATGGCGGCGGCAAGAAAGTCAGCGCGGCGATGGAGGCAGCCGGGATAGAACCAAGGTTTGTCCAAGGACGACGTTACACCGACGACGCGACATTGGACATTGTCGAAAAAGTGCTTGCCACGGAAGTGAATCATTTTCTGGCTGATGAATTTGAAAAAATTGGCGGTCGGGCAATGACGCTCAACTTCGAATCGACTCCCGTGCTGACGGGGAAACGGATCGAGCTGACCGACGACAATGGCAACCCGGAAGATCTCGGTCACGTGGGTGTTGTGACCTCCGTCGATCGGTTGGTGATTGAAAATCTCAGCTACGCGGGTCAGGTTCCGTTCATCCCATCAATGGCGATCACCGAGTGCGGGCAAAAGCTCAACGTGAATGCGGACACAGCTGCGACGAAGGTGGCTCAGGAATTGAACGCGGACAAACTGGTGATTCTCAGCGACGTACCGGGCGTCATGTCTGATCCATCAGACCCCAGCACTATTTTTTCTTCGCTTGACCGACAGCAGGCGACACAGCTGATTGCAGACGGTGTGATCAAAGAAGGAATGATCCCGAAAGTTGAAGCGTGCCTGGAAACGCTCGATCGCGGAGTCCGGAAGGTGCACATCGTAGACGGAAATTTGCGTCACTCATTGCTGCTGGAAGTTTACACCAGCGGCGGCATTGGCACCGTGCTGTTCAGCGACAGATCGTTGCTGGCAGCGGACAGTTGAGGCTCGGACAACCGGGTAGGGTTTCTTTTTCAAAGTTCAATCATGCGACACGTATTATCTTTGTTCGACTTGAATTCGGATGAAATTCGCCGAGTGCTCGAACTGTCCGCCCAGCTGAAAGCTGACTTGGCGAGCGGTAAACGCGAGTCGCTGCTGGAAAACCACGTCATTGGCCTGTTGTTTGAGAAGCCCTCGTTGCGGACGCGAGTCAGTTTTGAAACGCTGACAAGCCATCTAGGAGGCAATAGCCTGTTTTTGGGTTCCGATGTTGGCTGGGGCACGCGCGAACCGCTTTGTGATTTCATGCCGATCCTCACAAGCTACCTTGATCTGCTGATCATTCGTGCAAAAAGCCATGCGTTGGTACAGAAATCGCTCGAGTTCAGCCAATGCCCGGTGATCAACGGCTTAACCGATGTCAGTCATCCCTGCCAAGCGTTGGCGGATATTTTAACGGTTCAAGAGATTGCCGGCGGACTGCAAGACGTGAGCCTCGCTTACATCGGTGACGCCAACAACGTGACTTACAGTCTGGCCGTGATTTGCAGTCGATTGGGAATCCCATTCAATATCGGGGCTCCGGGCGCCTATCAATTCGAATCCAGTTTCATTGAACAGTTAAACGCGGACGCGGGCAAAGAGATCATCCGCCAGACCGACGATCCAAAAGCGGCGGTTGAGAATGTTTCATTTGTCTACACCGATGTCTGGACCAGCATGGGGCAGGAAGCGGAAAGCAAACAGCGGTTGAAAGACCTTGCGGCGTATCAGGTGAATGAGGAATTGATGTCGGTTGCCGCGCCCGGTGCAAAGTTTTTGCATTGTCTGCCGGCTCGACGCGGCGAAGAAGTTACCTCGGGCGTCATCGACAGCCCGGCAAGTGCCATCGTCCAGCAAGCCAACAATCGCCTGCACGCTCAGAAAGGTTTGGTGGTTTGGTTGATGAACGAGCACCAGGTTCAATCGTCTTAGAACCCGCCTTCCTACTTTTGTCGAACTACCTTCGGGCCAAATTCTAAATCAGAAAATGCCCACAAATTGTTCTGCGGCAACTTCCTCCAACCAACCATGAATCCATGAAACGAAAAGCCAACGAACTGCGAACCGTCAAAGTCAAACGGAACTTTACCAACAAGACGCCCGGTAGCGTGTTGTATCAATGCGGCGAAACGGTGGTGCTATGTACCGCCAGCGTGGATACCAAAGTTCCGCCATGGATGGAGGCGGACGGCAAAGGCTGGATTACGGCCGAATACAACATGCTTCCCGGTAGCACCAGTCCTCGCAAGCGGCGTGACCGCAACAAGGTGGATGGCCGAACGACCGAAATCCAACGCTTGATCGGACGCAGTTTCCGCGCAGTGGCGGACCTGCAGGCGCTCGGGCCGGTCCAGATTACGATCGATTGTGATGTGCTACAGGCTGACGGTGGGACACGGACAGCAAGTATTTCCGGAGGCATGATCGCCCTCGTGGATGCGATTAACTCGATCCAGAAAACGCTACCCGATCCAAAGGTTTATCCGTTGCGCGACTCCGTTGCTGCGATCAGTGTTGGCATCGTCGAAGGCAAGCCGGTATCGGATCTTGATTATCCCATGGATTTTGCGGCTTCGGTCGACATGAACGTCGTGATGACCGGAAGCGGGCAATTCGTCGAAATCCAGGGAACGGGTGAGGAAGCAACGTTCAGCGACAAAGAGCTTCAATCGTTGTTGAAACTGGCAAGGAAAGGGATTGTCGAGCTGACCGCCATTCAGGCTCGATCAACAGGCAAGAAATGGCCATTCGCCTAAAGTCCGGCAATCGCGCCGATCGGAACGGTATAATCCGAAGATATTGCCATCTTAATTCGTGCTTTCGGCCCTTTCGTGGTTGAAGGACGGCGCGTGTGGAAAAATACTGGTTGCTCCTCCAATCGCGTTTTCGCGACCCTTGTCTGGCATGGATGCCGATCGCCTGCCCCTGTTTCTTCGAGCCCTGCGATGATCCAGCCGCCTACCAACTCAATCATGATTCGCGACTATGTCGAGTCCATCTACCGACACCGTGGAAAACTTCTGCTTTACAACCTGGCGATCGTCCTGCTGACGATTGGCTTGGTCATGATCTGGCCGCGCGAGTATCGATCGGAGGCCAAGTTGTGGATCAAGATCGGGCGAGAAAATTCTCGGCTCGATCCGACCGCCTCAACCGGCGAGACGATCTCAATTCAGGAGAATGATCGTGAAGATGAAATCAAATCGGTGATCGATATCATGGGTAGCCGAGGTGTCGTGGAAGGTACCGTTGATCTGCTGGGACCAAAAGTGGTGCTGGGTGATGAGCCACTTCCTGGCAGCGAGGAAGCACCCGAGAAAAACGCGTTGATGCAGGCCTTCAAAAGCACCTTCGGGTCTGTATTAAAAGTGGTCAAGCAAATTGATCCAATCAGTGATCGCGAAGAAGCGGTTCAAGAGATCATCGAGCACATGGCAGTGAGTGCCGAGCGGAAATCGAATGTCGTTTCGGTCAAATATGATACGGAATCGCCCGAGCTGGCTCAGGCGATCGTGAAGTCGATCATCGATCAGTACAAGGTGACGCATTCGCGCATCCACACGACGGAGGGATCGAGAAATTTCTTTGGCGATCAACTTGTTCAGTTAAAGCGACGAGTTGAAGCCGCTTCTGAATCGTTGCGTCAATCCAAAGACCGTTTGGGGCTCGCCTCGGTAGACGGTCATCGATCGATGCTCGAATCACAAATGCAAAGCGTTGCCTCGGCTCGCCTAGAAGTGACCCGCAGGCTGGCCGAAGCCTCGGCTCGCGCGGAAGAACTGAAGGTGCAACTCAACGCCCATCCGGAACAAATCATGTCGCGGGAACGTTTGGTTCCCAATACGGGCCGTGATGCGATTCGAGAGCAATTGTATGCCTTGCAGGTTCAGCGAATGCAATTGGAGTCGACGCTTAATACTGGCAACCCAAGGCTCGAAGCGATCAAAAAACAGGAAGCCGAGGCTCGCAAGTCGTTGTCTTCTCAGACGACCAAGGATCGAAAAGAAATGACTCGATCGATCAACTCCGTGCACCAAGATCTCTCATTGGAACTTGCACAGGTTGAATCAACCAAACGCGGTTTACAGGCGATGCTGGATTCTCTGAAAACGCAGCACAAAGAAGTGCTTCAAGACGTCAACGCGTTAAACGAGTCCGATGTTGAGATTCGTCAGCGTCAGCGTGATGTGGAACTGGCAGTCAACAACTACATGGCCTACGCCGAGAACATGGAAGACGCTCGCATGGATGAAGAACTAAACAACAATGCGTTTTCGAATATCAGTATCGCTCAGCCACCCACCTTCCAAGAAAAACCGATCAGTCCATCGAAACTGGTCGTGGGAATTCTCGGGCTGGGAGCCATGCTGTTCGGTTCTCTGGCGATCATCGCGGGCGCATTGATTACCAATAACGCAGTCAATCAACAAAGTGATGTCAGCGAAGTCATCGAAGCACCCGTGATCGTTTCGATCCCCGACAGACGACCGTTTCGCCAAGTGTTGAGCTGAAAGTGTTGAACGGTGGAAACGGATCGAGACAACGTCAGACGAAGCCACATAGATTGATAAAGACTCGCGAAGACGTGAGTGGTCGGATGAAGATGATTCATCGCCAATCATTCGCGAGCGAGATGAAATCGAACCCGGTAGTGATGGATTGGCAAGTCCGAACTCCATTGAAGTGAAGTCGCAGGTACCCATGAGCAATTTGACGACCAGGCAGCCAGCCGCGGATGCCTCCAGAATCGACGGAAAGAATGATCGCATGACAGGTTCCAGTAAACCTTATGAAGTTCCCATGCGACGGGGCAGTAAGTACGCAGACATCTTGCTGCAACGGCTTCAGGCGGAAGTATTCAAACAGGACAAGCCGGCTGTGATCGGAATCGCCAGTTTCGCACCGCGACAGGGCGTGACGACGACAGCGTTGAACTTGGCGATTCGAGCCGCCGACCACCGCATTAGTCCCACCATTGTGGTCGATGCAAATTTCCGAGATCAGAAAGTTTCTCGAATCTATCGCACCGGCAGCAAAGGGTTGAGCGAATGTCTCAACGGGCGATCGACTTTGGAAGATTGCACCAAAACGACGAAGGTCGGAAACTTGAGCGTCCTAGGGCTCGGGCAGATCAAAGTCGCTCGTCAATTGGTGATCGCCACGAAGCCAACCATTGATTTTTTTGACCAACTGCGAGCGTCCTATCGCCTGTCGATCATCGATTTGCCTTCGATCCATGAGCCGTCGCTGGCCGATGCGTTCCTGCCTCATCTGGATGGAGTGCTGATTGTCGCACGTTACGGCAGTCGTACAGAAAAACTCAAGGCACTCCAGCAGCACATTCATGATTCGGGTGGCAAGATTGTCGGAAGTGTGATGACTGGAACCGAAAGCAAGCTTCCCGCGTGGCTTAGCCGTTTCTTTTAATACCCGTCGTTGTCCTTTCTGATTTGAAACGCGAGCGTCCCCCAATTCGCAGCTCGCATTCTGCCGAATGAATTTTGCATGACCGTTTCGCATCCGACGCTTGATCAAACTTCGTGTGCTGCGCAAGGCACTCGCGAAGCCGGGTTGCCGGAACGACGGGGCAC
Organism: uncultured Pirellulaceae bacterium; assembly: GCA_937928215.1. Taxonomy (GTDB): domain Bacteria; phylum Planctomycetota; class Planctomycetia; order Pirellulales; family Pirellulaceae; genus Mariniblastus. Next base: position 12,583 of record CALFWL010000214.1, read on the forward strand.
TCCGTCGTCGCAGCGTTCGGATGTCGCCACTGGAACTGCGGAAAGTGCGAACGGGAAACCGAGCATCCGGCAGAAATTGACGCAGGGTTTTCAGGCGCTGTTGGATCAGGGATTCGTCAGTCTGAACACTTTCCTAACACTGATTCTCGTGGCCAAGCTATGCGGCAAGAGTGCGGTCAACTTGTACGTGCTGGCGTGGGCAGTGTTCAACGTCGTCCGCGTGATTCAGGAACGTTTGATCGCCGCCCCGTACGTCGTTTTTGCTCATCAGGAGCATCGCGATCAGCAGTCATTCCTTGGCAGCAGCCTGATGCAACAGGCCGTGTTCTCATTCGCGACCCTGATTCTGTTCGCGGTGTTGGCCATCGTGACTGCGACAACGGACGGGTTTGAATTGCCCGCCGGGATGGCAGTATGCTTGGCGGTGCTTGCTGTTGCGGGCCCGATGATGTTATTACGAGATCACTTGCGGATCGTCAGTTGTACTCAGTTTCAGTACCCAACAGCGGTTTTCCTTAGCGGTACCGCGCTGGTTATCCAGCTGAGCCTGATCTTGGTGGTTTTTGGACTCGGATGGCTGAATGTCGCCTGCGTTTTTGCGTTGATGGGGATTGCCAGCTTGCTTCCAGCGGTCGCTTGGTTTGTCACTCGACGGCAACCGTTTCGATTCGATCGAGTGCAGGCAGCAAGTGACTGGAAAGTGACGTTTCAATATTCACGTTGGTTGGTCGCGGCCCGAGTCTTTCCAACGGTCGCCAGTTGCCTGTTGCCGTTCATTGCATTGTGGATGATCAA
>CALFWL010000215.1 GCA_937928215.1 uncultured Pirellulaceae bacterium
CGTCGAAGTCAGTCTTGGTTTCCAATTGTGGCGAATCATTGGATTCCGTCTGAGGTTCGACGTAATCGTCGTCGAAGTAACCTCTGGGTGGGCGAGGCCCAAGGTATTGGTAGTACATGCACTCGATTCGGCCATTGAACAATTTGCGCCGACGAGTCGCTCGCTTTTGAAAAATTTTCTCAACACTTGGGAAGTTGGTGATCACAAACAGCGACCACGTTTCCAGTCGCTGCAGCACACCGGGAAAGCTTTCGTACAACGGTTGTACGGAACGCAGATCCTCCAGTCGTTCTCCGTAAGGTGGATTGGTGATCAGGCATCCATACTTTTGCTGACTTTGAAATTCGTGAAACGCCTGTTGGCGAAAATGGATCTGCCGGTCGACTCCTGCCTGCCGAGCGTGATACTTTGCCATCTCCAACGCTTCAGCGTCGATGTCCGAGCCAATAATTTGCAAGTCGGCGTCGTGCACCGTTTGGGACTTCGCGTTCTCGATCGCTTCGGTCCACCGTTCTGTTCGAATCTGGCTCCAGTCCGAACTGGCGAAGGTTCGATTCAATCCGGGGGCAATCTTCAGACCCATCATCGCGGCCTCGATTGCGATCGTCCCCGTTCCGCAAAACGGATCGACCAACATTCGCTCTGGCTTCCAAACGCTCAAGTCGACTAGTGCGGCAGCGAGCGTCTCCTTGATCGGAGCCTTCCCCGTCAGCTTTCGATAGCCACGTTTGTGCAGGCTGTCGCCCGTCGTGTCGAGCGTCAGCTGAGCGATGTCGTTCAGCAACGCGACATCAACTTTGAACGTTGGACCCGTTTCGGGAAGTTCTCTCCCGGCGTGCTCGCGTTTCAGACTCTCGACGATCGCTTTCTTGACGGTCCGCTGAATAGCCGGGACGCTGGAAAGTTGAGAAAGACGAGACCGCCCGGTCACCGGGAATGCCGCGTCGGCTGCGATCAGTTCTGACCAATCATGATCTTTGACGGTCTCAAAGAGTGCATCAAAATCGGCGGCGGGAAACTCCAGCACTTTAACGAGGACTCGATCCGCTGTCCGCAGCCACAGATTGGTGCGGCAAACATCTGCCCACGTCCCTTCGAATTGAACTCGACCTGGCTGAGCAACGTTTGCCTTGTAACCGAGTGCGATCAGTTCGCGTTTGACGATCGCTTCCAGCCCGAACGCGCAGGCAGCGACAAGAGTCATCATGAGTTTGGCTTACGAGAAAGGAACGCGTTGATTTTGAGCAACGACACATTGGAACGAAGCTGCCGACACTGATCATACCATCGATCTGACCAACCTATCGAGTGGCCGCGTTCTTGATCGTGTCCTGTGCCTTTCGTACAGCGGCCTGACCGATTGCCTGCCCGACTGCCCAATAGCCGACACTGACGGCGGCTCCCGCGGGCCCGCCCACAGCAAAGCCGAGCGTCGCGGAAGAACCGAGTCCGACGTGCTTCCCTATTCGTTTTGAACGCTTTTGCTCACACCCAACCGAAGCCGCGACCACTTCGCTGACCGCTTGAGCCGCATCGGCCGCGATGGCTGCGACTGCGGTACCACGGGCCAGAGCGACAGGCAGCTTCTTGAGGGACGCCTGCACCAACTGCCGACCAACTGTCGCTCGGGTTCCCGCCGCCACCGATTGCCGGATCATCGTTTCGAATATGGAAGCCTGCCGACTGGCGGTCTGGCCCGTACGGCACCAGCTGACAAAGTGCTCGCAATTGTTTTCGAACAGTTCGTAGTCACGCTCGCCGACTCGGTCCAACGCTCTCTGAACAATAACATCAGGCTCAAATTTGACCGGCGAGGCGACGACCTTGATTTGCTTTCCTGCAGAAAACACATCCTCTGACACGATTTCGATGCTCGCATTTTTCATGTCGAACACTCCGCGACCGAAGTGCACGACACGACCGTCTCCCAGGCTGATTCCATGATGCTGGTACCAGCGGAAGTCGACCATCAAATGAGTTCCCGGTTCATACATGCGGGCAAACCTGTCTTGGAGCAATTGGACGGAAACGAACGATCGGGCTGGCGGAATAGTACTTCTGGCTACTCGGGAAGGCAATTCCACGACAAAATCATCGCAAATTCAGGCTTCCGAACGATTTTGACGGTTTGCTGTTCGTTCAAACGCACACGATATCGAGTTTTCTTTTCGGTAAGCCCCCGTCCATGAGTTCCGGCATTCTGATTGCAGATGATGTGCGAATACGCGGTTATTTTGACTCGGTTTGACTCGGTTTGACTCGGATGTCGCTGAGCCGCCTGTTGCTGGCTACGACTATCCGCAGCGACTTTAACGGTTGTGACACTCGCCACCAAAACATCTGGCCCCGTCGGTCGATGAATAGAGGGCGATGAGATGACAAGCGTTATCTCGTGAGCGATGACGCTTCCTCTGGGATCAATTCCTGATGGCACCCGATAATTCTTTGAATCTTGAACTTGCTCGCCATCGAGTGATTGCGATCGAACGGCTGACTTTGGTGACATCGCTACCGGCGGACGAGTGCCGAGAAACGTTTCTGTTCGAAAACGATCGTTTTTGCGGAGTCCGTTGGACCTTGGGTGGTGCGAAGGCAATTTGGCGTACTGGAACCGACGGGATCGCGTGCGAGCCGGGTAACACGTCAGTTCAGCAAGCGTCGGTCGTTCGCCGCGCCGCTTGAGAATTATCCTTTCAGTCGACATCAACACCCGCCCACGAGTTCTCTTGCACCAAGATTACCAATGACTTGGGAATAGGCGGTTATTCTTTCTTAAGGAATGTCAAGTTAGTTTACGGCGGGTGCTTAGAACGGTTTCGTATTTGGAAAACTCAACGATCCATATTCGGGCACATTTTCTTTT
>CALFWL010000216.1 GCA_937928215.1 uncultured Pirellulaceae bacterium
GCGGCTGCTTCGTTCGATGACATTCAAGTGTCCAAGAGTGATTGGATCAAATGACCCGGTGTATACCGCTTTCTTCATCTCGTTTTCCCGCTGGCGTTGGCGACGGCGCGACAATATCAAGCCGAACCACCACTATAAGCGATACAGTCAACCGTTGTGGTACCCGAATACCAAGTTTTGGGCTTCCGTTGGTCAAGGCCGATGAATCGATAGGGCAGGCTATCGAATGCCGACGTCCCCAAGGTGTAATTGATTACTCTGCACCCGTCGTGACATCCGACTTTGCCTAACTATACTATCGCAGACGATTGAAGGATCGAAACAAGTCCCGCCATCGTCGCAAACTCGTATTCAAGCTGTCGGCAGCCGATTGGGGCGTTGCCTCACGAGTCACCCAACCAACACGTAAACTCAAGGAAAAACGCTGTGCCGAAAGGGCTTTGCATTATCGCGCTCACGATTTCGATCATCGTGTTTGCGCTGTTCCTGATGGACTTGGTTATGGGGCTGTCAGGTATGCAGCACTTAGCGCCTTTCAAGTATGCGAACATGCTGTTCGACATCGTTGCGATCGTGGTCTCGCTGGTTCTGGCCGTGATGAGCTGGTTCACGTTTCGCGAACAGGTTTGAGCTTCAGAATCTGACGCGGACCGTTTCACCAGATTCAATTGCTTGGTCGAGAACCACCGAGTTCGATTTTTCCTCGATTACACGGATGTTCAGTTGCTGGTCCTTCCGATCGACCTCGATCCTGAAGTCGTGACCGAACGCTTTGACGTGCCGCAGTTTCATTCCTGTCCATTGTTCCGGCAGTCGGGGAGTCAATGAGAATTGGCTCAAACCTGTCGGCAACATACCGAACATGCCTTCGATGATCGCTCGACAGTAGAGCCCGCTTTCGGCGGAAAGATGGGCCATGTTTCCTTCCGGAAAGGCTTCGACCACGTAGGGCACGCGACGCCCCAGCAAGCGCTCACGCGAAAACGCAGTCAGCTTTTGCAATGAACGTTCTGTTTCGCCTGCGATGAACGTGCCTCGCAACGCGTAAAGGGTTCCTCGATCCCAGAAGACGTTGCTTACTTTCGGGTTTGGATTGTTCTTTTCAACGTGGATGCCGTTTTCGGTCCATAGTCGATCAAACAATCCTTCAACCGTGCCTTCGGTTCGCTGATCGATTCCGACGACCAGCGGCAGGCAGATCCAATGCCGTAGTTTTTCGTGACCATCGTAGTAGCGGTACGTTTCCAAGCCTTCGACCGTGGAGCCAAAATGCGACTCGATCGCGGCGGCCAAAGATTTTGCTTGGCTGGAATATTTTTCCCGTTGTTCGGCCGGTAAATCGAGAGCAGCGGACAAATCCACGGCGTGTTTCAGCGCTCCGTAGTACAGCGACGAAGTTGACAGATTTGCGTCACCAGTTTTGAGCCGTCCTTCCATTTCGTCGGATTGCGATTCGATCACACCGTTGGCATTCCGTTTGTGGTCGCAATACTCAAGGCACCATTCGATCAGTGGCCAAAGTTCCGTTGCCTTGTCACGATCTCCCGACGCGAGACCGTAATGGGTGGCTCCATAAGCGATCATCGCCGCGTCACCCCGGTCCAGAATGATCGGCGGAACCAAGCCCTCGATTTCGAACGCGTACCGCATCGGTCGGTAATCTGAATTCATCTCGCCTGAGAAGGCTCGGTAGCAGTTCATTGCTGACTTGTGACCAAGGTCATAACCCAGATAGGCGAAGAACGGATTCACATATTCTGCTTGGTCGTTTGCCCAGATGCCGACGTAGTATCGGCCGCCGCCGGGCGAATGAATCAAACCCAGTTCGGAATCGTAAATGCTCTCCGAAGCTCGAATTTTGCTGAAGCGAAACAGTTCGTCCAGCACGGGATCGGGCGTTTCGAGGATCAGGGATTCGGATACCGTCTTGAGGAACGCTTGTCGTTTGAGAAACTCATCCGTCGCATTAACGCTTTGAATCGATTCACCTTCGCCCGCTGCAATCACGTCAAGTGAGAACGTGTGTGACTTGCCCGGCGCGATCGTGAACGACGGTGGGTTGCGGGTCGCGATGAGCATCCGCAGTTGGGACGTTCCATTTTTTCCCCAGCCGTAGGTTTTGTGCTCAGATGTGGCGGTTCCCGTTCCGACGATGATCGGAGCGTCCGTCTCGTTCACCAGCGTCCACATTTCCAGGAAAGCTCGTTGTTCGGTCGATGGAAACAGACGACGAACAACGCGCAGGCCCGCCACAGGCTGATGCGTGAATTCGAGATAACCGTTGATTGAAACTTTTTCAACTCGACCGGGCGTCAGGCGTTTGGAGTTCACGAACAGTCGCGGCAGATGATCGTCCGTCACGACCGTTTGCAAGTAAGATCGATAGGCTCCCCATTTGGATTGATTCGTCTTGAGGACGGGATGCAGCTGAGGAAAAAAGATGGTCCGCTCGAGCGTCAATTGCCGCTGCTTGTCAATGGACCATTTTACGATCCCCGCGACCTTGCGCCCCGACATTTCTAGGCTGTCTCTATGAGGCAACGTGCTCACTGGCGCATCCGCGACGTTCCAGGAAATACCGCCTGCCACGTCGATTGCCCACCGCTGAGGCAATCGCGTTTTGTCAGTTTCCTCCGCGAAAGAAACTGCTGCAAAGAGGGATGTCACCGCATGCAAGATGACAAAGATCAAATTGAATCGTGAAAACGGCATTCGATTATTTGGGTTGAACAATACGTGGGTAACGGGGATCAATTTTGACCTTCATAAGTGACGACCGCCTCGATGACTCCTGGCATGTTGTATTCCGCCGCCTCGGCCGCAGGCGTATACCCCAGTTCGCGAAGAGCATGGGACGTCGTTGGACTGATGCTGACCAGTTTCACATTCTTCAGGGCGTCACCAAAGATTTGAACCAGCGAACCTGCAATGGCCGAGCTGGTTACAGTGAGCCAATCGACTTCTCCAGCGTTGATGGCTCGCATTGAATCATCCGAGACCGTTTGACGATCGACACTGCGATAGGCCTCGACTTGGCGGAACTGAATGTTCGCATCGGTGAGCCGCTGTGCAAGCACATCGCTGCCTCGGTCGGCTCGGACCACAAGGATTGGTCCTTCGGCTTGCTGTTGGATCAGGAAATCTGCAACCGAATTGCTGTCAGACTTTCCGGGGACCACTCGGGCGGAAATCCCTCGTTTGAATAGAGCATCACAGGTTGCCCTGCCGATGCCAATCACTCGAACTCCCGCTAGATCCGCGGATTTTCCGGTCTCGGCCATTCGGTCCAGAAAGACGCGGACTCCGTTAACGCTGACGAAGACAAGTGTCGATACTCGTCCTTCGGCTATGTTTTTGATTGCTCGATCGAGATCAGCCCAGTCATCGGGTGGCAGGATTTCGATCACCGGTTCGATCCGCACAGTCGCTCCCAGTGTCCTCAGTGGATCGGCCAGAGCGGCGGCTTGATGTTCGGGCCGAGTGACCATCACGGTCACACCGGTCAGCGGAAGATGGGAGTTTGAGTCAGAATTCAATGCTCGAACCAGTGAAATATCGATTTCGCAGCGTTTTCGAGGAACCCGAAACCTGTCGCAGCTAAACAGAAAAGCCTGAAAAACCACTCAATTCACAGCAATTTAGCGGTGGACAGCCAAGGCAACACTTGGCATATTGTTGCGTTCCAGATTTAAGTCACGAAAAACCGTTAGCAGTATTTTCCAGTATGCCTAATAACGCCAGTACCGAAAAGCGTCTCCGCCAGACGAAAGTTCGCACCGAGCGAAACAAGTCGATCAAGTCTGCGATGAAGACTCAGATAAAAAAAGTTCTGCAATCGGCCGCCGCAGGCGATGTCGCCACTGCTGAATCCGAGTATAAGGCGGCCGCGAAAAAGATCGATCGGGCCGGAGCCAAGAAAGTGATCCACCTGAACAAGGCAGCTCGTGCGAAGTCGCGTCTGCAACGAGCGATCAAAGCCGCCAAGAACCCGGCAGCCTGATCACTGACAATCTGATTGCCGATAGCCTGATTCGAACAGGCTTCCAACCCGAACACCACCAAGACCAGCGACCCGTGATACTTTATTGCGGGTCGTTTTTTGTTTGCGCACCCGCTTGCAGGCGACGGCGACGTGGCCAAGTAAACAAGTTAACGCGATCGCTGAGGCGCGATCGCCGGGATTCAACGCTTCTTGCCACGTGCTTTTTTTTGCGAGGCAGGTTTCTTGCGTGGGCCGGACTTCTTTTTCTTGACCGGTGCTCCAGCGGCAGCACCGCGCCGACCGGTGGCGGTTTGTTTGCGTTTTACCTTCTTTTTCTTTTTCACAGCCGGTTTGGGTTTTCGTTTTTTGCCCAACCCGATCACCGTCCCTTTGCGGCGAGTGTCCGGAGCTGCTGCGGACTTTGATTTGGAACCCGATCGTGGCTCGGATTCCTTGGAGGGGCGAGTTGATTTTTTCTTGGCAATTTTCTTCTTGATAGATTTCTTTTTTCTGCCGCTTGAGCTTTCTACCGCTTTGCGAAGAGCCTTCAGTTCTGCGGTGGTCAATTCGCGATGAGCTCCAACGGGTAGCTCACCCAGTTTTAGCGGACCAATGGCAACGCGGCGAAGAGTGCGAACCTTGTGCCCGATGCGAGCCAACAAGCGACGGATCTCGCGGTTGCGACCTTCGTCCAGAACGATTTCCAACCAACTGGTTGATTTCAGTCGTTTGACGAATTTCACCTGAACGGCCTTTGCCTTGACCGCTTTGTGTTTGCCCTCGGCGGCTAGGTACATGCCTTCCTCCAACTGGGCAAGAGCCGATCGATTGGGGCAGCCATCGACCTGAACCAGATATTTTTTGTCGATGCCGTAGCGAGGATGAGTTAATCGGTTGGCGAGTTCTCCGTCGTTGGTGACCAAGATCATGCCTTCGCTGGATTGGTCCAGACGACCGACGTTGTAGACTCGCAGGTTGGTCTTGATCAGATCGATGACTCGCAGTCGCCCTGACGGGTCACTGGCGGTCGAAACGATGCCCGGCGGCTTGTTCAGCATGAAATACTGCAAACGCTGGATCTTCAAACGTTCTCCATCGACGGAAATTTTCTGTTTCTCCGGATCGACTTTCGTGCCAAGCGTCGCGACGGTTCGCCCGTCCACCTCCACGCGACCTTCTTCGATGATGATTTCACATTCGCGGCGACTGCCGACTCCCGCCGAAGCCATAACCCGTTGCAGACGCTGTGGTCCGTCGGATGAACTGACGGCGGCTCCCGTTGCTTTCTTGCGGGGCTTTTTCGCGCCGCGTGGTGGAGTCGTGCCGGGGATGGGTTTTTTCTTGGCCATAGTGGTCATTTGCAAGAACGGTTCTGTCGAGTACTTCGGTTCGCCAGTTTAGTGCATGTCTTGTTTAACGATAGCGTCTACGGCGTGGTTTCCGTCCTTTGCTTCATGTTTCTCGATTTGTTCGGTGACCCTACAGGGAAGGTGCCGGGGATCGCGGTGTCCGTGCGTAAAGAGGCTGGACATTCTTGCGCTCGCGCGCGAAAATCCCAAGCTGTTGACCCCATCACGATTTCACGAGGAGAACCAATCGATGAAGAAAATCATTGCGGCTACCTTGACTGTTTTCTGTGTCACCAGCTTGATGGCGTTTGCTCAGCAAGCGGAAGTCGAGACCGAACACTCGAAACCGGATGCTCACGCGCAACAGCACACGCATCCTGAATCGGCGTGGCTGGACATCATGAATTGCGAGATTTGCAAAAACATGTCTGCTCAGGAAGGGCTGATCGAATCGATGACTTGGGAAACGCATGTGATCCCTACGGGGATGATGCATTTCACGGTCGTTCCGGACAAGATGCGACCAAAACTGGACGTGGCGGAAAAAGGAATGAAGCAGACGATCGCGGAGATCACGCAAGGACAACAGAAGAAGTGTTGCGGTTACTGCGCAGGAATGAGCAAGTTGATGGCGGCAGGAGCTCAACAGACCGAGATTCGTACCGAAGGTGGCGACGTTTCATTGGTTACTTCCAAGGACCCTGCGGTCATCGCAAAGATTCAGGCTCATGCGAAGAAGACAAAAGAAGAGTTCGCCAAGATAATGGCGGGGCACTCGGATCAAGATCACTGATCCGAAGCAAAGGGTTGCTGAACCAATCGTCAGCCTTAGCACTCGCGAATCATAAGTTGCCGGATGAACATGATTCAACGCCGATTTTACGCGAGCGAAATAAAATCTGGCAGTGATTGTTTGGTAAGTGCTTATTGGCCGAGCTGGATCGGAAAATCAAAACCGGTTGCTTGCGCGGGGCTTCCTTGACCCTCGGCCAGCCGGTTTTGAACGTTTCGCAAGATGAGCTGTTCGAGTGAAATGTCTCGACCCATGGGAATCCAACCTTCGCGACGGGTCGCCAGCCATGGGTTCAATCGATCGACATCCAACGCATTGTCGTGACGAATGGTCTGACCGCTGACGGCAGCACCCATCGGTTGCTCAAGGTCTTCCAGTTCCTTGAAAACTTTCACATCGACCGCGTAATTGTTTCCCGTTGGAATGACTCGCACCTTGGCAAAACGCCGAACGGTCTGAAGAGTCGCATGCGCTTTCTCAAATCCAGGCGTCGAGTCCTTGTGCCAAGGTTCGAGCAACGTGGATCCGATTCTCGGATGAGTCTCAATCCAGCCTTCGGTCATCACGGAATCGATGATTCTGATTCGCTCTTCGCGATAGATGCGAAAGTAGTCGTCCAATTCATCGCTGATTTGATCCATCACCAGCCAACGATCCAGCATCGGCACGACCAAGGGATTGGATACCTCCGGCTTGCCGCCCAGATTCGGCTTGTTGGGATCAAGGTGGTATCGTCGGCAACCTGCCAAAAAAGAAATCGCCGCCACCAGCAGTATCACGCGCAGCAGAGGGTTCAGGTTTTGAACGGACCGAGAGGACATGGAATTCGACGCGGATGGTAATGACGTAAAATGGCTGCGTAGTGTGGGAGAAACATGCCTCACCAGCAAGGTCGATCGCTCGGCTGCGCCCGTTGCTAGCGTGTAACCGGCAGGGTTTACGCGATCTGCGGAACGCTCAGTCGTGATATCTTCGAAACTTCATCTCATGAAATGTTTGAATTGAAAACGAATTCGCTTTAGCGGGGGAGGAAATCGGGGTATATTTCGGCGTTCGAGTTAATCGTCTCCGAAACTCAAAAGAGGAACTGCCTATGTCGACTTCCTGTTTGCAGATCGCTTTCTCAATTTTGGCGAATCATTAGCCGGGCGACCTGCAGCGTCGTCCAGTGACGGCACCTATCGCATCACCTCTTGCACCCGCGTACCTCCCGATCGGAACGCGGGTGTTTTTGTTGGCAGATTTTTGCGAGGCATGAGGCACGTTTTCAACCTGTCCACAAATTGGAACACAGGTTAAAAATCTGTCCTACGTTTCCTGCCCGCCCAGTGAGATCTTGATGCCCGAACAGCCCGCCAATCTTGGACGCAATTACGATCGAGCAGCTTGGTTCTACGAAAAAAGTGCCAAGGTCTATTCGACGAATCAGATCCGAGCGACCAAACGTTTTCAAATCCCGTTCATTGACCCGGGCGATAAGGTGCTGTATTTGGGGGCCGGAGCGGGCGAAGACGCGATCATGGCCGCTCGTGCGGGTGCCGCGGTCACGTGCATCGATATCTCGCAGGGCATGCTTGACCGAGTCCAACGTCGCTTTGATGCCGAGGGTTTGGCGGTCGAGCTCATCTGCGGTGACGCATACCAACACGATCGAATCGGTTACTACGATATTTGCGCGGCAAACTACTTTCTGAATATTTTCAGAAAGGCCGACATGCGAAAGATGCTGAACTTTTCGGCAACGCTTGTTCGTCCCGGCGGCAAATACCTGATCGCCGATGTCGCGTTGCCCCAAGGGAACGTTCTGTCGAAAGCGTTCAATCTGTTTTATCTGAAATTAGCCATGGCTTCATTTTGGATCATGGGCTTGGTTCCGTGGCACGAGAACTACGACTACATTTCGTTTTTTCCAGAGGCCGGTTTGGACCTTCAGCAAGTCGAGCATTTTCGCTTCGCCAAGCGAGGTCCCGTGCTGTTTCAAAGCATCGTGGCTGTGCGGCACGGGTAATTGACGGGTGTCGAACCGCTTACGATTGTGGGCGGTTTTTTCAGAGTCAGCGTCTAGGCACCGTTGCGAGCGAGGTTTCAAAACTTGTGCCGCAGTTCCATGCGGAAGCCGTTGATGTCTTCGGCACCTCGACGGAAGCCGACCATCGCGTCGCTGCGGAAAATGATCGCGTTGGTCAGTGGTAATTGGTAACGGACTCCCAGCCCGTACTGATCGCCCGGAGCGTTTCGGTTGGCAGCGTCTCCCATCACGCCCAGCATGGCGGTTTCGACGACCAACTGCTGACCGAAGTCATTGGGCAGCAGGTTCAATCCCAGCGCCATTCCAAAAGTGTCGTTCGCGGTTGGGTCAAGCGTCGGGTAGCCGGTCATGCCGTCGGACTCGAACAGGATGCCAGTGTTGCGAAGGATGCCTCCTGCCGCTGCGGCTCTCGCCGCCGACTGAGGTCGATCAAATCCCGCGAAGAAATTCAGATAGGGCACAACGGTCGATGGAGCACCTGTAATTAATGAGTTTTCAGAGAGCAACAAAACGCCATCGGCCGTGTTCTCCACCGCTGCCGTCGACTGGCCAGCGTTGACAATGATTCGAGTTGAATTGGAAAGCAGACGTCCGTACCTGCGAGAAAACCCGATCCCGATATTGTGGTAGCTGCGATCATCGAATGAGCGATCGTCAAGAAACGCATAGTCGATCTCCCAGTAACCGTTCATCGATTCGATAAACGATGCCATGCCGTAAATCTTAGCGGCACTATCGTCGCCCGGAAACGCATCACTGTTTATTTGGTCATACCCCGCGAAGAAAGTAACGTCCATGTTCGAGATATCAAACCGTGGGCTGTTGCGAGCCGGAATCGTTGCCGCGAAGCCCAAGAATGCGTCCTCCATCCAGATGCCGTTCTGAAACAGCAGCGGGATTTCACCGATGGCGAATGGAAGATCAAACGGCAATGTCTTTCCAATGAATCCACCTACGATTGCTCCTAGGTCACCTTCGAAATATCCGAAGTCGATCTGAGCATCGAACTCGTCGACAAACTCATCATCGTCAAACAGGTAACCCGTGTTGTTCACACCGTCATCCAGCGGAGAAAGGAACATGTGAAAGCGTTCGGTCCCGGTCAGCTTCAGGTCGAAGTCCAGATTCAGCTCGGACGCGGTCCGAGTCGTACTGTTTCCGCCCAACTGGTTGGACGCAATCGCGGTTCTGAAGTCTCCAAAAACCAAAAACTGCGGCGCGACATTGTTGTGAAATCCCAAAATGGAAGAACCGGGGTTCAGCTGGCCCAGTTGATACCAAGGTCGACCGAGTTCCACCAACGGCCGTCGATTCGCGTTAAGCGTCTTGCCTTCGTAGATCTGCATCTCCGTCCATGGATCGACAGGTATCGACGGGTCAATCGGATCGGGTGAAAAGTCGGACAAGTAACTCTCTGATTTCCAGACACGCGGATCCACGACAGGATTTTCCAGCTTGTAGTGGTCGCCCACTTCGGGTTGCGCTGCCAGCACGAACGAATCGGCACTCGCCAATACGCCAGGCGTTTGTTTCTTCGCGGTGGTCTGGAGAGTCGGATTCTCCAGCCCCGAGGCCTCACCGCTTTTGCTGGGCAGTGAGGGCAGGGCAGGGAGCCGCTGAGTTTTCGTGAGTTCGGCCTTCTTCGCGGGTTTCGCTGGCAGGGATCGTGCCGAAGCGAATCGGAACGGAGGCAGAGGCCGTGCAGGTGACATCAAGCTGGATTCGTGGTTCGTCGGTTTGGGTTGGAAGTCGTTCGAGCTTGTCTGCGATGTATTCGGTGGAGGCATCCGCTCGATGATCGATTCTTCACGTCTCGCCTTGAAATCAATCGCGTTATCATTGGAGCCGGGTAGCAAGGCAGATTCCGGTTGCTGGACGGTTCGTTCGAAGTTGCTTCGGCTGACCCGTCCGCTGGCCTGTCCGACTTGCGCTGGCGTATGAGGCTCTCGGTTAGCGATCTTTGCGACACTGTTTTGGATGGATGCCGTTGGTTTTTTTGTCTTGGCTGCGGTCGCTTTGCGCGATTCGAGAAACGCTTCCGGCGAGATCACGGCCTCCCCATCGGTTGTCGGTATCTGCTTGGTTTCAGAATCGATTGGGGCAACGACGGCTCCCGAGCGGTCGACGGTCGCCGACTTCCATTCGATGGTTGGTGCTGGTCGTGCTTCATTGGCCATCACGTGCTTGCTGGCGATCGTGCAAACCATCGCGCAACAAACAGCGCAAACCCACGACAAGGTCGGTCGGGCAATCAGGCCGATCGGCTTCAGCTTGGTTCGCGATGAAGAAGCAGAGAACATGTTGATTTTTGTCGATCCGATGGCTGGATCAATGAACCTCAAAGGTGACCGACTGAACGTGGAAGTCCGCGATCCACTCGTTCATCATGCGTTCCATTTCGGGAGTCGCTTCGCAGAATCGCATGAAGTAAATCGGTTCGGCACGACTGCGCATTCGCACCGACATTCGGTAAACGCCAGGCTCGTGCATCAGTCTGGAAGGCACGACAAACTTAGCGTTACGTGAACCGAGCGCCGGAATCGAATGGCCTTCCATTCGAATGAACGGAGGATGATTGAGTACGCTGACCGGCTGCGCGGGAGGCCGGATAAAAGGCAGCTGATCGAAGTCAAAGTTGATCGGTAAATACATTTCGCGATCGGTTCCCTTGACGTTGGTGGTCAAGAACTTGGTTTGCAAGTTGAACAACTGAGTGTCAAACGGAACCTTGCGAGCCAGCACATCCAATGAATGGTTGTCGGCAAGGTCGCCGTTGGAATCGACGTAGCCGGTCTCCCAGATCCGTTGCCCGCTAGGGCCGATCAGCACGACATTCATCCACAACTGAGGCTGAGCCCCCAGCGAACCGCTCGGCATGTTGTGACCCGAGTTTGTGTTGGTCAAGCAGTAGCGGAATTTCAGCGGTTCGCCGATCGCGGGTGCTTCATGAAAGAACGGACCGTCCAGCTTTGAGCCGTTCTCCAGAACCTGACGACGCAGGTCTTTCTTGTAGGCCAGTTTTTTCAGGTTCTCATCCACGATCTCGCGAGCGTCCATGCGGTCATCCGATTCCGCCCAAACAGGTGGAAAGGCCGTGTGGAATTGTCCATCGTCGATCGCTTTTTCGAAGGCCTCGGTGCCCCAGCCGCCTCGCCAATCGAACTGCAACCAGTCGTTAACAGTCCAGCGTTTGTTTTTCAGATTGTGAGGGAAGATGCCTGGGTGGGCGATCGAATACCCCGGACCGTAGAACGTATGGTTCGAGTGTTTGCGTTCCGCATTGACAACTTTGTCATTGACCACCGCAGCAGGTCCGACTGAGTATCCGCCGTCCACGCCGGGCACTTTGCCCATGTGGCAATCCTGACAAGAGATACCTTCGCGGCACGCGGGAGAAGCGCGATACTGATCCCACACGACCTCCAGTTTGATACCTGGCTGTACCGCGACCTGGTGGCACGACATGCAGAAAGTGGACTCGCTCAATTCGTCAAACTGAATAGCTCGACGGTGCATCAGTTGCCCCTGTTTCTTGTCTTTCGGGTCGGCCGTAACTTTGAAAAAATCCTTGTACTTATGAGCGATCGCGCCACCAGTGCCGTCGGAAGTTCCGTAGACCGGGTCGTTCAGCCCGCCGGGTTCGATTCGGCGTTCGCCGTGGGTTTTCGTGTAGGGAGTTTTAACTCGATGGCACGCCACGCAGGTCACTCCTTCACGGAACACTTCCGGGCCATCCCAGATCGGCTGATCACGTCGCAGCCCCATGGTGGTCGCGACGGGCGCATGGCAGCGCAGGCAGAAGTAACCAAGTGTGCCCTGTGTCAGCCGGTTGATCTTGTCTTCGAACTTATGGAACATCGGCGAGATCGATGCGTACGCGTGGCTTGACGTGGCCCATTCTTCGTAGAGTTGCTTGTGGCAGTTCGCGCAGTCTCTCGCGGATGGAAATGCAGACCGCGAGTAGATTTCCAAGTGCGGGTCGTCATCGGAGCCCTTGCCTTTGGCCGCTTGAGTGGCACGAAATTGATTCAGGTCCGACTTCATACTCGCCGACGAGTGTGGGTTGGGCATCGAAGCCATTCTGTCTGGCTGCGGAGCGAAGTCGCCTTCATGGCCCACGTTCACGGATTCTCTGGCTGAAGCTTGCGCGACCAGCTCGTTGGGTAGCCGGTCTCGCGCCGGAACGACCTGTGAAAGATCCAGCCCCGGCAGTTCGCTGGTACACATTGGAGGCAACTCCGTCAGGGTGGCTCTGTCCTCATCCGAGAGTTGTCCGATGGCATCCGCCGTTCTCGTGGAATCCGAGGCCAGCAATGCTGGAATCTTGGCAACCCGATCTGCAAAAACCTTGGTTTTGAGTAATTGTTTGACGGAGTTGGCCGACCGGTTGGGAGCGTGCAACGGGTATCGGCCCTGCGCGGTGACAGCAGTCGCACCGCCAGCTGGCGTCGCTTGGAGGGGTGGGAGCGGGGACAGATAGACGACTTGTTCAATTTCGCTGTTCGAATTTGGCGTCCGTGGGGACCGGTCGAGTGGTTGGGCTTCAATCCCAGTCGCAGCCAATGGAGCGATGGAAGCTCCCTGTTTCGGTGGATTTTCGGTCAGCGTGGGGTTTGGAGATGGCCGCGAATGGTTGGATTCGGCGTGGCGCAGGACGGCACTGACTGCCAGAACGGCAGCGCCAGCGACGACTAGGCTCGCCGCGATCCGCGCGTGAATACTCATCGCAATCAAATTTGGCCCCGTAACCGTTAAAGTTTATGGTGTTCCAGCATCTTGTTTCGACTAGCGACGGAGTTCGGTTCAACGAAAACTGGGAATTCGGGCGGCAATTCTCGAAGATCAGTCGGCGTGGACTCATACTGGGCCGGTTTTAGGTGCCTGATCGCGCTCCGTTGGAGCTAGCTGGGAAAAGAAATGGATGAGCCTCATAATTCACGTGAAATCTGACGAAATTGGGCCTTGTGAACTTTGCCCTGCAATCCATATACTGTTGGGCTTCCCAAATCGAGCAATTTAAAGAGTAAGAGCATCCCGCGATGAAGGTCCGCGCCAGCGTCAAAAGAATCTGTGAGAACTGCAAAGTCGTAAAACGACGGGGCAAGGTCTACGTTATTTGCACCAACCCACGCCACAAGCAGCGTCAGGGTTAAAGAGTCAACTGGCGAAATGCGTGCAGTGGCACGCTCTCGATCTCAAGCAATGGGTTAAACCTTGATGTGGTCGCAGGCCGACTCAAGCGGCGCGATGCCCGTGAGTCGCGTTGGCTTACTGGCTTTGTTGCTCGATCTGGAAGAACACGATCGCTGTTAACGGCGATACACACGCACACATAAACTTAACAAGTCGCCCAATCATACAGGGCTTGGAGAATTTCGAATGCCACGTTTGTTGGGTGTTGATATCCCGAACGACCGAAAAACGGTCATCTCATTGACTTACTTGTACGGTATCGGTGACCAGACGGCTCGTGATCTGTGCCATAAAGCTGGCATTGATCAGAACAAGCGGGCGCGAGATCTGACGGACGAAGAAGTCAGCCGCATCACGGCGATTCTCGAACGCGACTATACCGTTGAGGGGCCGTTGCGTCGGCAGATTCAGCAGAACATCGGTCGCTTGCGAGACATCAAATGCTACCGAGGCATTCGTCACCGCGTTGGTTTGCCAGTCCGCGGCCAACGAACCAAAACAAACGCTCGAACGCGTAAAGGCCCTAAGAAAACCGTCGCTGGTAAGAAGGGTGTCAAGGACCTGAAGTAACGGGTCTGCCGCAGTTGTCAGCCAGAGTGGTTGATGGCTCAATTAAATATTCATGAAGCTCCTACCGGTTTGGTGCTTCTCCTTTTTCAATTCAGGTATTCGAAACGTGGCAAAGACGAAGAAGAAACGGGTCCGTCGTAATGTGACCTACGGGATCGCTCATATTCAGGCGACCTTTAACAACACCACTGTGACCATCACCGACACCAAGGGCGAAACGCTTTGCTGGTCGAGTGCAGGCATTTGTGGTTTCAAAGGAAGTCGCAAAAGCACTCCGTTTGCCGGCCAAAGTGCCGCTCAGGACGCTGCTGAAAAAGCGATGAAGTACGGCGTCAAGGAAGTGGATGTCCGAGTCAAAGGTCCGGGAAGTGGCCGCGAGAGTGCGATTACAGCTTTACAGGCTGCGGGTTTGAACGTGAAATCCATCGAGGATTGCACGCCTATCCCTCACAACGGCTGTCGCCCTCGTAAGAAGCGTCGTGTCTAGGTGAGTCCACGTCAGTAGACCACCTTTCTCGTTACTTGACTTAATCCAGTTTCATCAGGCAGCGTTGCCGCTGACGATTTGCGGCAGCGACCTCGCAGGAGATTTTCACAGATGCATATTCGTTGGCGCGGACTAGAACTACCCAGCCTCGTAAACGTCGATCGGTCGACTTTGACAAGCCAGTTCGGCAAGTTTATGGCTGAACCGTTTGAGCGTGGTTTTGGCATGACCATTGGCAACAGCATTCGCCGAGTGCTGTTGTCCAGCCTGCAAGGCAGTGCGGTGACTCAGATCAAGATCCGTGGCGCGAACCACGAATTTTCATCGATTGCCGGCGTTCTTGAGGACGTGACGGATATCGTCCTGAACGTCAAATCGCTG
Source organism: uncultured Pirellulaceae bacterium (assembly GCA_937928215.1). Taxonomy (GTDB): domain Bacteria; phylum Planctomycetota; class Planctomycetia; order Pirellulales; family Pirellulaceae; genus Mariniblastus. Next base: position 14,785 of record CALFWL010000216.1, read on the forward strand.
GTTGTCAAAAATCACACCGATCAGATGAAGGTCATCACGATCGAGAAAAGCACTGCTGGTCCGATCACCGGCCACGATATTCAAACGGGTGGCGAAGTTGACATCATCAACCCCGATCACACGTTGGCGACGTTGACCGAAGACATTCCCTTCATGATGGAAATGGTCGTTGAAAACGGTCGTGGGTACGTTCCCGCCAGCGAGCACAGTGGACGCGATCACGAGATCGGCATCATCCCGATTGATGCGGTCTACAGCCCGGTGACTCGTGTCCGCTATGACGTTGAAGAGACTCGCGTTGGCCAGAAGACCAATTACGACAAGCTGACTTTGGAAGTCTGGACCAATGGTTCGATCAATCCTCAGATGGCGATGGTGGAGTCAGCCAAGATCCTTCGCAAACACCTCAATCCCTTCGTTCAGTATGTCGAACTGGGTGCCGAAGTTCACGCTCAGCCTCGCAGTCGTGGCGGTATCGACGCCGCTCTGGAAGCAAAATTGAGTATGCCGATTGCGGAGTTGCGACTTTCGGTTCGTGCCTCCAACTGTCTGGAATACGACGCGATCGATACCGTTCGTGACCTCGTCAAGAAGAACGAAGACCAGTTGATGGAGATCCGGAATTTTGGCGAAACAACGCTCACGGAGATCCAGCAGGTACTGACCGAACTGGGTTTGCATCTTGGAATGAAAGTTCCCGATGCTCCTGTGATCAACTGATTGAGTAAACGAGAAACCTCTGCCTTCCGGTAATCAAAGCATCGGATGGCATCTGATAGAACTGATTTGGTGTAACCATGAGACACAAAAGAAAAGGTCGACGTCTTGGCCGCAGCTCCAGCCACCGCGTCGCGTTGATGCGTAACCTTGCCACTGCGTTGTTCTTGACTGAACGGGATGACTTGGCTTACGAAGGTCTGTACCAAGCCGACGGCAAGACCAAAGTGAATCCGCCGACCCACAAAGGCCGGATTGTCACAACCATTCAAAAGGCCAAAGAAGTCAAGCCACTGGTCGAAAAGTGCATCACGATTGCCTGCAAGGCGATTCCGCATCAGCGTGAAGCCGAGAAATTCGCCACGACAGCCGAACGAAACACTTCCGAATGGAAGTCATGGCGCGAAAGCGACAACCACAAGAAATGGGTCGCTGCGATTGCTCCCGCGGTCAACGCACGGCGTCGAGTCTTCTCGATGTTGCGAGACAAGGAAGCGGTATCGATTCTGTTTGACGATGTGGCTCCTCGGTTTGAAAGTCGGCCCGGTGGTTACACTCGCGTCATGCGATTGGCCAAGCCGCGTTTGGGCGACAACGGAACGCGTGCCATTCTCGAATTTGTTGGCAAACACGATCGAGTTGCCGCTGCATCTGCTCCACGGCCAAGCTTTGCCAGCGATGCGGCACCAGCCGCCGACGAGAATCTTGCCAGCGAAGAAACGGAAGCTGCAACCGCAACGGCCGACGCCTCGGCTGCTGCCTCCACCGAAGGGGCTGCTTCGGAAGAGTCGGCACAGAGCTGATCCGTTGATCGTGCATCTGGCCTCAACGTCAGACGCAGTTTAAATACTCAAGAGCCGCTGGAGTCACCCGCGGCTTTTTTGCTGCGCGGTCCAAAAGGGTGAACGCTTCGATGAAGCGCTTGATCACTCAAGGCTGCGCCAAAGATACCAAGACGCGACGGAGGCGTAGGGACGCCACGGCTGAGCGATTTCCGTGATCTGGGCTGCGTCCGGAAGCTCGTTCAGGTCGTAGGAACTCGCAACGGCTTTGCGAATCCCCAAGTCATCGACTGGAAGAACATCCAGACGCCCGAGCGAAAACATCAGAAACATTTGCGCAGTCCAATGGCCGATTCCTTTGACCTGAATCAGAGCGGTCGTGACATCATCGTCGCTGAGCCGCCCCAGCTTTTTCAACTCTAGCGTTTGGTCGTTCACTTTTTCGCTCAGGTCCAGCAGGTAACCAGCCTTCTGTCGCGAGATGCCTATTTCCCGATATTGCTCGACCGTGAATTGGCTCAGCCGTTCTGCCGACAGCTTGGCCGGAGCGATCGAGTCGAGCAGTCGTTGCTCGATGGTCCTGGCGGCAGCGGTTGAGATCTGTTGGCCGAGGATGGCTTTCACCAAAGCCGCAAACCGATCGCGTCGAGTCTTCAACGTGAATGGACCGACTTGTTTGAGCAACTGCTTCATGACCGGGTCGGACTTTTGCAGGTGTAGTCGAGCAGCCTTGATCTCTTGGGCGGAAAATGCCATTTGGAATGCAGAACACGGAATGGGGAATGCGGAATGAAAAAGCGGCTGATATGATAGCCGTATGACTGATTTTTTGACTCGACGAACCCATCGAAAGCAACGGCTTGAGATTCAGCAATGGGATCGAAGGCAATTGCAGCAGTACCAGTGCGAACGCCTGAACGTTTTGTTGTCGCATATTCTACCCGATAATCGTTTTTACGCAGGCAAGGTTGGGCAAGTAACGCATTTGGATTCGGTCGAACAACTTGAGTCACTGCCTTTCACGACCAAGTTGGAACTCAATGGGCCAGCGGAACCGAGTTTGGCGAAGACGACCGATGATGTTCTCTCACCTGTTGAACACGGTTTGCCAAAAATCGAAAACGATGTCGCTCGGAATCTGACGTGGCCCGTCGATCACTACTGTCGTTTCCATCGAACGTCCGGCACGCGTGGCCGTCCGATGGTGGTGCTTGATACCGCCGACGATTGGCAGTGGTGGATGGAAGGATGGGAGTACGTGTTGGACGCGGCAGCACTGACGGCTGCGGACCGAGTCATGATGGCATTCAGTTTCGGGCCCTTTATTGGTTTCTGGAGTGCCTTCGATGCCGCAAAGGAAAGAGGTTCGCTTGTCGTTCCGACGGGAGCCATGTCAACCACGGCTAGGTTGGAGCTGATTTTCTCGATTGACGCGACGGTTGTGTTTTGCACGCCCAGTTATGCGTTGCATCTGCTGGAGATCGCGTCCAAAAACGATCTGGATCTACGAAAGTCAAAGATCCGCTCGATCATCGTGGCGGGAGAACCGGGTGGCTCGATCCAAGCGATTCGCGATCGCATTGAACAGGGGTTTGACGCGAAGGTCATTGATCACAGCGGAGCGAGCGAAGTCGGTCCGTGGGGTTTTCCCGACGCCAAGGGTCAGGGGATCCATGTCAACGAAGCCCAGTTCATTCCTGAATTTCGAACGATCGACACAGATCAATCGGCGGAAGAAGGCGAGCTCTCGGAGTTGATTCTGACGACGCTGGGCAGGTCGGGTTGTCCGGTGATTCGGTATCGAACCGGAGACCTCGTTCGTCCCTCGTGGCAGCACGAATCAGCATGTCGTTTTGTGTTGCTTGAAGGGGGAGTGCTTGGAAGGACCGACGACATGATGATCATTCGCGGTGTCAACGTGTTTCCAACTTCGATTGAGCAGATCCTTCGCGACTTTCCTGATGTCGACGAGTACCGCATGACGGCCTATCGAAAATCGGCAATGGATCAACTTGCAATTGAAGTGGAAGATCGGCTGCACCAACCAGGTCGCATTGCCGATGCGCTGCATTCTCGATTAGGTTTGAGGATCGAAGTAACAGAAGTGGAGTCGGGCAGTCTGCCTCGGTTCGAAGCAAAAGGGAAACGATTTATTGATCGGCGTGAATCATGAGTGAGCAAACGAACAAGATGCCTCAACCCATCGAGCTGAAAAAGACTGATGATCGCAGACTGTTGATCGTGTGGAGCGATGCGGTTGAGCAAACCATTTCCTTCACGGATCTTCGCAAAGCGTGTCGTTGTGCAAACTGCATGGATAAGCGTGAGAAGGAGATCAGCCAGCCTCAGCCCGCAGGTGTGTTGCCGGTACTATCCGCCGCGGAAGCCAGACCGCTGGATATTGATCAGATGCATCCAATTGGGAATTACGCTTACAATATTCATTTTTCGGATGGTCACAGTGCGGGTATTTTCACGTTTGAAATGCTGCGAGGCTTGGGCGGCTTGCTCGCTTGACGCGGTGGGCTAGAGAGACGGAGCGAATTTGTCCCGGACGCGGTCCTTGGCTTTGCTCAGCAAGAAGTTGATGACTGGATCATCGACTGTTGAACTGGATTGAAGATCACTCAACAGCGCGACCGTGTTTTGAAAATCGCCTGACTCAAATGCCGCCAAAGCTGCACTGTATTTTTGATCGTGGTCCGTAGGCAGTTGATTGCGTCCAGCGGGAATCACTTCAAACAGATCAATCGGTTGTTGAATCCCTTTTAACTGAGTCCGATAAATCTTCCGAACGGCCATCGCAACTGCGATTCTGTCGGCAGTCGCGGAGGATACGATCAGCGGGCAACCAACTTCCTGCGTCATGCCCTCGATGCGGCTGGCGATGTTCACCGTGTTGCCTTGAGGCCCGTACTTCAAACGAGTGCGACTGCCCGAATTGCCGACTTGAGCCATTCCCGTATGCACGCCGATACCGGCTTGCAGCTTTCTGCCCAGCCGATCTTCCCAACGTTGATTCAGTTCTGCCAGTGACTCTAGCATGGCGACCGCACAAAGACAGGCAAAAATCGGATGTTCTGATTGCTCGATCGGAGCATTCCAAAATGCCGAAAGCCCATCGCCAAAGAAATCAATGACAACCCCATCGTGATCTGACACGATCGCGCTGAAGCAGTCCATCACATCGGTTAACAACTCGTAAGTGACTTTGGGTCCGACCGCTTCCGAGATGGTCGAAAACCCTCTCAAGTCAGAAAACAGCACGGTGACTTCGGTGTTCTTTCCATCCAGAAAGCTTGGATCGCTTTCCAGTTTCCGTGCGACCGTGGGTGAGAACGTCTGATCTAACAGCGCTCGTGAGCGCGCGGCGCTGGCTTCGGCGTCCATGCGCGTCATTGCTACTGAAATCGAATCCGAGATGACTTGAACGAACTGGGCTTCCAGTCGTCGGATTCCTCGCCGATTGTTTTTGTCGTTCTGACTTCGAAATCCGTAGATTGCTGCGATGGGTTTGCCGTCGTTATCGAATACGGGCGATACGACTGCACTGTGGAGTTCGCAATTTTGAAGTGTTTGTTTGATTTTTCGAGTGTCATGAAAAATCGTAGCTTTCGCGGAAACGGCGCGGTTTACAAGGTCCGTTCGAAATTCAACCTCTGAATCGACACCGGAGATAAGGCTGGCAGCGATGGTCCAATCGTCGTCTGAAGGCAACAGGATTATCCCACCCTCAAGTCCTCCTGGATGATGGATTGCTCGGGCAGCGTGTTGGAAAAAATCGTGGCTGCCCGCGACCGACCGCTGCAAATCACCCAAGGCCTTGAACCATAAAGTCAGCGTGGCTGGACTTGGGGCAGGGCCATCCGACAAAGCCTTGCTGGACTGAGGCGCAAGGCGCGTAGGCAGACTGGTCAAGGTCGAGTCGAGCGTCGCAATCACTTGGCCGCGTTCCACGATATATCCAGTGAAAAAATCAGAATACGGTTCTACCGATAAAGTGTAGGTTGAGAATTTTCCGCTTGTTGGCATTGCTTTCAAGGAAACCTCCAGACGGGTCGATTAGCAGACTACGCACAGCTGCTCTTGGAGGGTTGACTTTAACGATTCTGCGGATTGCGTCGCATTTAGGATTTCCGCTGCTGACTGTTAGACGGACGGATAGATGGAACTGCTGGAGAACAGTTTGCAAGTTGTAGGCATCGCCATTTGTGTACTGGCGTTGCTACCGCTGGCATTCTGGGCAGCTCAGTCGTGGTCACTACTTAGGCACAACCAACGTCAGTTTCGAAATTCACAAGAGTTGTTGCGTCAACAGATTCTTGCCGCAAGCGATCTTCGAGTGACAAAAAAACAGCGAGATCTATCTACTGAGTCGGTTGCGAATTTTGAAAGCTCGGACCGCCAGCTTCAGGAGAACTCGATTGATGAGCCCAGCGATTGCCTTGATAAAACACCCATCAATCAGATCGACATGGTTTCGGATTCACAAGTTCAAGCGGATGGGACGTGGCTTGGTTTTCGGCAGTTCCGAGTGGAACAGCTGGTCAAAGAAACGGCGAGCTGCACGTCAGTCTACCTAGCTCCGATCGATGGCGAGCCAATCGCTCGTTTTCAAGCGGGGCAGCATCTGCCGCTGCGGTTCAGCATTCCCGGTCAACCGAAACCCGTGATCCGTTGCTATTCTCTGTCTGGCGGACCTGGGAAATCTCGCTATCGCATCTCGGTCAAGGCAATGCCGGCCCATCAATCTGATCATGTCCCAGGGCTCGTCAGCAACTTTGTTAACGACCAGTTGAAGGAAGGTGACATCATCGAGTCAAAGGCCCCGTCAGGTTCCTTCGTCCTCGACTTGGATGATTCACGTCCGGTAATTTTGCTGGCTGGTGGGATCGGGATCACGCCCATGATCAGCATGATCGAATCGATTCAGGCTCACTCGCCCGATCGACTGACTATTCTCTTGTACGGCGTGCACAATAAAACGGAACACGCGTTCGCTGATTACCTAGGTCAGATCAAGAAAGCGAGCGACCATTTTCACGTCTTGAACTGTTATTCGAATCCCCAGCCGGATGATGTGCAAGGAAAAGATTTCCATGTGAAGGGGTTCGTATCGATCGAGTTGATCAAGCGGCTGATGCCAAATCCAGATTGTCAATTCTATTTGTGCGGGCCACCTGCGTTCATGAATTCGCTCAGTGAGAGCTTAGAAGCGTGGGGAGTTCCGGCCAGCCAAGTTTACTCGGAAGCGTTCGGCCCCGCGTCCATCAACAAGCCTCAACCAATCGATTCCATTCCCGTCGCGGCGGGTGCGATCGAGGTCATGTTCGGGAAAACGGGGAAGGCAGTGGTGTGGAGCCCGGAATGCGAATCGTTGCTGGAGCTGGCCGAATCGCACGGTGTTGACATTGAATTTGGCTGCCGGGCAGGTAGTTGCGGCACTTGCTCGACCGAGTTGCTGGCGGGAGAGGTTCAATACCCTGAAGGAATTCAAGCCGCTTGCGAACCTAGTGAATGTCTGCCCTGCGTGGCTCGGCCTGTTGGTTCACTCAAGTTGGGAGCATGAACATGAATCGTTTTCGCACCATCTTCTTGGGAATGATCATCGCGACCTTGTGTTCTCATGCGAATGGCCAACCACCGCAATGTGATCCGACCAAAGTGAACTCGGCAGAGGCTTGTGCGAAATGTCATTCGAATGAGGTGCAAACCTGGAAGCAAACGCCTCACTTTCAAACGTTCGAAAAACTCAGCCGAAACCCGGAAGCAAAACAGATTTGTAAAAAGCTTGGCCTGCGATCGGTCAAACGCAGTGACGTGTGCATCGACTGCCATTTCACGACCAAGGAAATTGACGGACGCATCAAAGCGGTGTCGGGAATCTCGTGTGAATCGTGTCATGGCGCGTCGGGCGACTGGCTTTCGATCCACCATGATTACGGCGGGCCGGTCGCGACCAAAGAGGATGAAACGCCCGAGCACCGAGCGGCTCGATTGGATCAATGCACGTCGCTTGGCATGAGAAATACTCGCGATTTGTATCTGATTGCCAGCAGCTGTTATCAGTGCCATACCGTTCCCAACGAGGAATTAGTCAATGTCGGTGGCCACAACGCTGGCAGTGAGAACTTTGAATTAGTTCGTTGGTCGCAAGGAATGGTCCGTCACAATTACCTGCGAACCAACGGCGAATACAACGCACTGTCTGGATTGGGCCGTTTGCGAGTCATGTACGTTGTCGGCTTGATCGCGGACCTGGAATTCAGCACTCGCGCGACCGCGCAGGCGACTGAAAAATCGACGTACGGGTTGAAGGTTGCCAATCGTGCGGCCCGGGTGGCAGTGAAGCTGTACGAAGTGCAACAAAAAATCGATAACGCTTTTGTCCAATCGGCTTTAGAAGCGTTCGCCGCAGCGGAGCTTCGCGTGAACAATTCGGCATCCCTGTTGGCAATCGCGGATCAAATTCAGATTGCGGGACGCCGGTTCGCCATGTCGTCCGACGGAAGTGAATTGGCAGCAATTGATGAATTGCTGCCTGCCCCGAACACCTACAAGTAAGACCAAATACCGAGCTGATGACAGAGCCAAAGCTGAGAACATTCTCAAAAAAGTGTTCTCACTGACCAACGAACATGCAAGGATGCATTCGATTGAGTGAACAATTTCAAACAATTCGACGCCCAGATCGCTGGGATGAACCGCTCGACGTGGGATTGACGGAGCAACACGTTGAAGCGTTGTTGACGATGGAGCCGTTTGCGTCAATGGACGCCGTGAAGTTCCCTCGGCGGATTCCCTTGTCGGGGATTCTTCAGAATGATTGCCGCATCCTGAATCTTGAGCGTGGCGACATTATCGTTCGCGAAGGTGATTATGGCAGCAGCGCGTTTTTGATTCTTTCCGGCGAAGCGATCGTGTCACTGCGGTCGTTGCCTCCTGCCTTGCTGGGGCGTGAATCCAAACCAAAGCACAGTTGGACCCAAGCGATTGCGAAACTCTGGGGTAACTCCCAGCATGCAGAAGTCCGTGACTATTCTGGCACGACTGACTCTACTGATGAAGTCGGTGCGCGTGAAACTGCCGATGGTCAACAGGTGTTTTTGCATGACATTCCGAGAGTGATCTCAGCCGGTCAATCAGTCACGCTGTCCGCAGGCGAAATCTTTGGTGAACTTTCTGCGCTCACCCGGACATCTCGCTCTGCGACGGTCGTTGCCGGTTCGAATACTCGGGTGCTTGAGATTCGCTGGCAGGGGTTTCGAGACCTGATGAAATCTGATCCGGCGTTGCGTCAACACGTCGATCATTTGTATCGGCAGAACAGCTTGCAGTCTCATCTTCGTGAAACGGAAATACTCACGAATCTTCCAAGCGAGGCGATTTCGCAAGTCGCCGCCGCAACAAAACTGGAGACGTTTGGGCGGTTCCAATGGAGTCACGATTTTGGCAAGGTCCAAAAAGAAGATATCGCGCGACGGATTCTCAGCGAGCCGTTGATTGCGGAACAAGGCCAACCGCTCGACGGCTTGATCTTGATTCGCAATGGATTCGCGCGGCTCAGTCGTCAGCATGGAGATGGGCATCAGACGATTGCTTATCTGGGAAAGGGGCAAGCGTTCGGATTGCGAGAACTTGCTCACAATTGGAAAACGGGCCAACAGCGACCGGCGCTGCTGAGTCTTCGAGCAGTCGGGTACGTCGACATTCTGAAGATTCCGGTTGATGCAGTGGAGAGTTTAATTTTGCCCAATGTTCCCGCCGGGGAACTGCCGCCGGAGTTGCCTCAGCAAAAATCGGCGGGCCAGCACGGCAAAAATACTCGCAGGATGGCGGTTCGGGAAAAAAGCATGGACCAAGGCTTGCTGGAGTTTTTGGTGGAACAGCGATTCATCAACGGCACCCAGACAATGATGATTGATTTGGACCGATGTACTCGATGCGATGACTGCGTCCGCGCCTGTGCGGCCACGCACGATAACAATCCACGGTTTATCCGGCACGGCAAACAGCATGACAACTGGATGATCGCCAATGCGTGCATGCACTGTCTTGATCCCGTGTGCATGATCGGCTGTCCGACGGGAGCGATTTCTCGGGACGAAGAATCTGGAAGTGTGACGATTAACGATCCAACCTGCATTGGCTGCGGGACTTGTGCGAACAGTTGTCCGTATTCGAACATCCAGATGGTCACCATCAATGATCGAAAAGGTCTGCCCATTGTCGATCAAAAATCTGGCGATCCGATCGAGAAAGCGACCAAGTGCGATCTGTGTGCCAGTACAAGCCATGGGCCCGCGTGCCAGTCAGCGTGTCCACATGATGCACTCGTCCGAATCGACATGACATCATCCGGCGTCGTAGCGGATTGGACAAAGCAGTAGGGAATCATGAAATTAAAAGCCAACCAACGAAACTCAATGATGTCTCGATCCGCGCTGCCGGTCCGTCGATTTCGAAACATTGTGCTACTGATGATCGCGTTGGTCGCGGTCGGGATCTTGGTCGTGTCGCAGAATCAAAATCTCGTTCATTCGACCTTTACGACAGGTTACGTGCTGCTGGGGAGTTTCGTTTTGTTGACCGCTTTCAATATGCGGAAGCGTATCCCATCGCTGGCTCAGTTGGGATCGGCCGCGTTTTGGATGCAGTTGCACATTTACGTGGGGCTGGGGACGTTCGTGCTGTTCGGATTTCATGTTGGTTGGAAGATCCCCAATGGTGGTTTTGAAGTCTTCCTGACGACTTTGTACTTGATCGTGGCGGTCAGTGGCGTGTACGGACTGTATGCGACGCGATCGATCCCGAAGAAACTGACGGCATTGAATGATGAAGTGATCTATGAACGCATTCCGGGCTTTCGAAAACAGCTTGCCGGTGACGCGCGACGACTGGTTCTGGAAGCCTGTCAGCATTCGGATGTGCTGGCTCGTTTTTATCGCAATCGACTGGCCGCGTACTTTGAGCGACCTCGATCGATCGCTTATCTAGCAAGCCCCAACGGCCGCTTGCGACGACAACTGATGTCCGAAATCGATGATCTTGATCGCTATCTTTCCGATGACCAGCGTTCGCTCAGCCGTCAGCTCGGCCAGATGGTCAAGAAAAAAGATGACTTGGATTATCATGCCGCTCAGCAGGGCCGTCTGAAAATCTGGCTGTTTGCTCATATTGGGTTCACTTACAGTTTGTTGTTGGTCTCGATTCTGCACGGAGTGATAGCGCATGCGTTTGCCGGGGGGCTGCGATGATTCGCAAGCTGGGCGAAGGCTCGCTGAAAACGAAGAACGACTACCATCGTCCACAGGATACGTGGCTCGAGCAGCCGTCGCAGTTCGATGATGCGGAATCAGGTGGTCCGCGGCGACGCGTGAGAAGCTTGCGATCGCGACGGACGATGTTCACGCTTGCGGTGACGGCGTTTACCGTCGGAGCGTTGATCATCATTGGAACGTCGCCGTACAAGAATGATTTTCTGGCTCCGGGGCCACTGTGTTCCAGTCACGCTCAGATTTTGGCGGGGCAGGGTGCCGATCGATGTGCCGCGTGTCACGGAGCGTCAAACCGGACGCTGGCGTCTTGGATGACCGATACGTTGACCGGTGGTCGTGCGATCCCCGTCAGTCAGTCGGATTTGTGCATGAAGTGCCACGGGAATTCGATTTCGCCCGATTTTTCGTTGAACCCACATAGCATCGCCACAAACGACTTGCAAAAGCGAACCCTCAAGTCCAAGCAAGCGCCGCAAATTTCTTGGAGGCCTGTCGTCCAATCGATTACCTCACCGCCTTTGGGGCCGCACTCTGAAATCGCTTGCAGCGCGTGTCATCGCGAGCACCATGGCTCGGCGAGTCTGACAACCGTCACTGATCAGCAGTGCCAAAGCTGCCATGCCCAAGTATTCGAAAGCTTCGAAACGAACCATCCTGAGTTTACGAACTGGCCGCAGCAACGTCGGTCACGAATCGCATTTGATCATTCGACTCATGCGGGAAAACATTTTCCGGGCAAAGAAGTTGAATTCAATTGCAACCAATGCCATGTTGATGGGCCGTATCGCAACGTGAAGAAATTGGCTCCATTTGAGCGGTCCTGTGCGGCGTGTCATGACCAACATATTCAACAGAGCGAAGAAAGCGGTTTCGTCATCTTTGCTCTGCCATCCATCGATCCGGAAGCGATTGAGGCTCAAGGTTTGAAGATTGGTAGCTGGCCCTTGGCGGCGACTGGAGATTTTGATGGCCGTATTCCTCCGGCAATGCGATTGCTGCTTCAAGCGGATCCGGTGGCCCGAGAGGTGTTGGATCGCCTTCGTGAAAAATTCGGCAACGATATCGATTTCGCTGATTTGAACGCAGAAGATCCAGCAGATGTTGCTAACGCGGTGGAGTTTGTCTGGGCGATCAAGCGACTGCTGAACGAACTTGCGGTCGGCGGTCAGTCGGCGCTTGGCCAGCGTTTAAGCCAGGCGATGGATGTTGATGTTTCGTTGGATCAAGTGATGTCGCTGGCGAGTGAACTGGACGAATCGGTTTTCAAAAATACCGCTCGACGGTGGCTACCGGATTTGCAGCATGAACTTGCTGAGCATCAAGCCAGTCGTGTCGGGCAAGTGACTCCACGGTCGACTACCAGACGAAATTTCGATTCCGCATTGCGTGCTAGGATTCAGCGGATCAAGTTCTCGAAAATCGTGCTTTCGGATGACGAGGTCTTGGCAGCCAACCCGTTGGCGGATTTGCTTCCGGCGATCGAAGCGGCCAATGAAAACGAGTTGACCAGTGACGAACCCATCGGTAGTTCGCACTCGTCCGATGCGTCCACAGCAGCCGATTCGGTTCTCAATGAGCGAAGGCAACAACGTGAGCGAATGGGCCCCTCGTCCGTAGAGCCGAGAAAGCAAAAAGTTCTGACCGTCGACCCTTCGTCGGTCGACGACATTCCGTCGGACTCGGATTGGTTGGCGATCAATCCATTGGCCGCAAAGACTGGCACCGGCGCAGTTGCGTTGCGTTTCAGCCCTGATGCATCGTCCGTTGAGCCAGCCAGTTCAGCGAACTCAGCGAACACAGCTACAGATCGGGCAGAGAGCGAAAACCAGCCAAACGCCACGGCTTGGGAACCACCTGAAGTTTGGGAACTACCTAAGGTCATTCGAGCGGGTTGGTATCGAGACGATGAACGATTTCGAGTGTTTTACCGTCCGGGCGGGCACGAGGATCGCCGTGTCAAAGCTTGGAGCGACTTGGTAGCATCGGTGCAAGAATCGAAAACGCGCCCTGAGCTACAACCTCTGTTTAGTCAACTGTTATCGGACAAGGGAATTGGTCTTTGTGCGACCTGCCATACCGTTGATCAGCTTGCGGACGATTCGTTTGCGGTGAATTGGGTCGCCGCGTATCGTGATCCGGCGATTGGAGCGTTCACAAAGTTTTCGCACCAGCCACATACTTTGCAACCGCACTTGCGAGACTGTTCGGCTTGCCACGACACGTCTCGGCCGGTCAGCAACAAAGACTCGTTCAAGAGTCATGATCCGAGCGAAGTGGTCAGCAATTTCGCCCCGATCACGAAGCTAAACTGCGTCAATTGTCATCGCGAAGGCAGCACCAACAGTGGCTGCACTCACTGCCACAGCTATCACGTGGGAGCAGTTGTCGAGACGAATCGAAACTGAAGGTTGTTTTCGAGTATCCTAGTGTTATGAATCTTTACTCGATTGCGATTTGGATTGTCGGCTCTTTCGGTATTTGGGTCTTTTACGGACTGCTGGCTTTGTGGATCAGTTCACGGCGATGGCATTGGTCCGTCCGAGTCGCAATTCTGATGGTCTCGGTGACGCCGATTTTGGCCATTGAGGCACCGGATTTAATGTTGATGTTGCTGGCTAGCCATTTGACGATTTTTGGGCCCGTCGCTTTCGTTGCCGTTCGAGCCAACGACGAAGCAAGGGCAGTTTCGATTGCAGACTCGCTGGCCCGTTGGTCGTTGACTGACTTGCTACTTGGAACGGCGATAGCGGCGGGGATGATTTCGCTGCTACTTTTCGATCTGAGCGAACAGGATATCTCAGCTGTCTCAGCCATTGGATATGGCGTCGCGGTTGGTGTCAGCATTTTGGTTGGAATCGCAATCGGCAGGAGTCGGTTCCGCTGGCGTACTTGGTTTGCGGCGCTGACTGGTTTGGCCCTGTTGCTGATTCTTTGGTTCGCATTTGGCACAGGTTTTCAACTTACGACGGTGTCTCAATTCAATACGTTGGCGTGGGGAGAAATCCTTGGATTGACATTCACGACACCGGTCGCATCGGCTGTCGTAATCGCCCATGTCGTGTTTTACTATCACGCTCGGTTGCGGGCGATTGCTTGTGCGAAGGAAGATAGTGCATTTTCAACAAAGTTGAGGAAGGCGTTCGCGTTCTCAACGTACTGGGTTTCCATTGTTGGAATGATGTTTGTCGCTTTGTTGACAGCAGTTTTATATTCCGCGCTGTTGACTCGTTATTCGCAAATAGAGGTGCAGGCAAGGTTCGAAGAACCTAACGGGTACCACGCACTGGTTGACGCCGGGGCTGCGTTTTCCAAAAGTCAAATTTTTGACGGCGCAGCGGATTTTTTACCTGGCAAAACGGTGAGAAAAGAGATTCAAAACTATGCTTCGACTTTCGCGCAGGTCGAAGACGCCTTGAAACAGAATTGTCTGATCGCAGCGAAGGATGGCAAGGTGGACCCAAGCGATCCGTTTTCGGGGGCCACGGACGGTATGGCGTCGATGCGTAGCATTGCTCGTGCTTTGCGAGTCAAATCAAGGCAGGCAATGAGCGACGGTGACGCGGATGCCGCACTTGGTGATGCGATCCAATGTCTGAAACTCAAGTTGCCGCTGTCACGAGCTCAGCTTTTGGTTGGTGAATTGGTGGCAGTCGCAGTGGAAGGGATTGGCGCTGACATGGCGTATGCCACGATTGAGGACGCCTCAGACGAGTCCCTTCAGGATACGCTGAAGGTGCTGAGTGAATTGGAAGCTTTGCCTCAAGATGTTGAACTTATTCGCGATCGCGAGCAACAACGATTGTGGCAGCACGGCAATTGGAAGTATCGACTCGCGATTCTTTCTTGGGTTGATGACGACGTTAATTTTCAAGTAGACCAAGCGATAAAACGAAATACAGCCTGTCGTCGTCAGCTGGTTCTGGCGATTTGTTTAGAATTGTATCGACGTGAAAATGATGCATTGCCGAATGCGTTGGAGGAGCTGGTGCCCGGCTATATCGCGGAGATTCCAGAAGATCCGTTTGCCATCGATCCGGCCCAGCCGCTGAAGTATTGTGTCGGTGAAGACGGTCGTTACACTCTGTACAGCGTCGGAGGCGATGGGCAAGACAATGCAGGTCGATTGGACGCGGATCAGTACTGGAACACTGAAGGCAGCGACATTAACTTTGCAGAATGTTGTCGCATCAATCGTATCGAGTTTTTACGGAACGCCCAGCTTGGTCGGCTTGACAGTGTTCAGGCCGAAGAATGATGGCCGGGCTGCCGTAGTTCGCGTCGCTCGATCTGACTAACAGGTGCTGCGTTCATGTTGACTTCGGACGTTTGGCAGTTGACAGCTGAAAATGGAGAGGCCGTTCGCCTACATCAATCCACCCGCCGAATCGCCATAATCACCGTAGTCGCCGTAGCCTTCGTTGTTGCGGTCGACATCTTGACCGGCTGAACCGTCCAGACCAAGATCCGTACGAAGCTGCTCGAAACGCTGGGCGTAAACTGCGGAAGAGGAATGGACGTGTTCCGCTTCTGTGATGAAGCGAATTTCCGGTTGCTCGCGAACCCCCGCTTCGTCCAGGATAAACTCGTAAGGCTCCAGAGGACTGCCGTAGCAGATGAGTAGCTTGTGCTCTTCGAACTGGATCTCTTGAGGAATCTCAGGATTCAACACGGCGATCCCTGTGCAACCGTCGTTGAGCAATAAGTCTTCGTACTGCCACAGGATGCTGGTCAACACGGGCATGTCGATGTGCTCGCGATACAGATCCACGTGCCCGTTCGAGTTTGAGTCATGACTGGACTCGATGACCACGTCGACCACCGTTCCAATTTTCTGAATCAACCTCATGAAGGTGTGAAAAACTTTTTCCTTCGAAACCGAAGCCATGATCACGGGGATCTTCGCTCCAGAACTTTCGTCCACGTAGGTGTCGTGACGAAAGCCTTCAACCGGTTTGATGTCCGATTTATTTGAGGGGCGAACGGCGGATGTTGGATTGAACCGCGTGGTTTCGCGTCGAGTCGGCTGTGGATGGTCGTTCAAGCCGGTGGGTTGGGCCAGCGGCGCATTCGACGGATCGGACGGCTGATCAAAAAAGCGATTGACGTAACTCATGGTGAGATCCTGGGTCTTCAGATGCAGCCCGGAAGCGATGGCGATAAAAACACTCGTCGGGCCGATATGAAAAACCTAGGTCAAGAATCGCAAATGCTTTGCGCTTGATACGAAGCGGTCGAGTTTTTGCGAGAGAACAGTTTGCTTCCGCCGTTACAATCCCACTGGGCGTGTTGCCAAGAGGAAACATGACTCAAAAAGCCAACAAAAACAGGCCGAAACTGCGATTGTCCGCAAACGCATGGCCAAGATCCATTCGGCTTTGGGTGGCAGCTGGGCCGTGTTGCGGCAGTGAAATCAGCTCGTGCTTTGGTGACAACTACGATTTTGGGCCGGGCGAGAACGCAATCCACTGGGCGGCGGTAATTTGGGTCGATGTCACACCTGAATAACCGTCGAGAAAATCACGCAACGGCGCCGAGCCAACGGCGCGGCGAACGTCGCGCCTTTGTGCGATCATTTCGCATGGGTATTTTTCTTCCGCTCAGGGCTTGCTTGCCGATGTTACGGCGGCGTCCATCGAGAGGGCGTTATTCTTTCTCAATTGATGTCAAGTTGCTCGTAAGCGGT
>CALFWL010000217.1 GCA_937928215.1 uncultured Pirellulaceae bacterium
AACATGACGGCACTCGATTGCCCCAAGGACGGATCTCGCTCGATCCGAATCGCACAAATGGAGCTGATCGAAAAGTAAGCGATGTTGATCACGAGATTCCAAAACAACACTGCCGACAGCAGACGTTCAGGACGATCCAACAATGAGGACGCCATCCTTTGAGCCGAATTGCCTGACGCAAGGGTTCGGCGGTCTTTGGGTTGCAGAAAAAACAAGGCCGCTTCGCTGGCGGAAAAAAACGCCGAACAAACCAGTAATAATCCCATGGTCACCAACCATGGCAGCAAAACCTGAAACGCACTACTCATCTTGAGTCGCTTTGGACTGCCCCGAATAGACAAGAAATTCACTCAAACGTGGCACGACAATCGCCGTGGTCGCAAAACCGTACGCAAACGTTACCGCCAACAGAGCTCCCAGATATCGCCCCAACAACAGGCTGGTAATGCAATAGAACATCGTGATCGGCAACGCCAACGAAGCCACCGCCAAGGCAGATGATTGCATGTTCCAACCTAACGCAACGTACAGCCCAATGGCACCACCGACAATGCAAGCGAGAAACGGAGCCAACTGAGCTTCCACGTTTCCGGTGAACGAAACCATCATCACCATGCTGGTCACGACTCCCAGAAACAGAAAAAACACCGTTCCCAAGCTGACGGCGATCGCCTGGCGACTGGTCGCGTTCGACATGCCGGCATGAATCCCCAATGCGGACACGAACAACGCAATCACGGAAAAACCGACCACCAGGTAAATCAGATTCTCAAGCGAAACGACTCGATGAAACCACAGGTACACACACATCAGCAGCGGCAGCAGCAACATATCGAGCGATACGAACAAGATCCCCAGCCACTTTCCGAACAAGAACTCGGTGGGGGAAATATCGGTCACTCGCAGCAGGTCTAACGCTCGCCCATCCCGCTCGGACGTGATCGAGGTAACCGCCAGCGCGTTAATCATCACCAAGCTGACAAACATCAATGGAGCCATCGGTTTCGCGACTGCCGGAATCTTTACGCCTTCATCCGCGGTCGTTCGAGTCGCCAACCCCGAGTCAACCATCGTCCACAGAGCCACAAAAACCGCGATCGCCATCGACCAGTAAACGGCGCGAATAAACAGGATTTTTCGACCGTAGGCCCACGTGCAGGTTTCTCGCCACAACACCGGGTTGTCCCACACGCGACGACTGACCTGACCGACTTTGCGTTCGCGATCATCAATATGCGTGCCTCCGATCATGACGCGGCCAACGACTTCTGGCTTGTCAGGCGACGGGGACTCTAACGAGACTTTGCCGGTGAAGACATCAACTTCCTCAGCCGTTTCAACTTGTTGACCGAGACGCACTTCCCGGTTCGGGTTCCATCGACGAACTCGAACAATCGCGATCAGAGACAACGAAATCGACAATGTACTGGCAACCACCAAAAACGGAGCAACCGTCTGCGGCCAAGTCGAATGAATGGTCGAATCACAAGCGGCCAGCACCGCCCGTAACGGGTTGGCAGCTGACGCGATCTGGTTCGCGGGAAATCCTGCGATCGCCTGGTCAGTTAAAGCGATGCCTTCAAAAAGGCCAATCCACATCACGATCGCAAGCAGCACCAACGCCAGCGTTTGAAATGTTTTTTCTCGCCACAAGGCAACCGTTGCCCCCAACGCACCAGCAGCAACGGCGGCGGCGATCGTGACCGCAAACGTCCAACCAACCTGCTCGAATGACGTTCCTCCAAACAGCACGATCAACATGAAAATCGGCAAACTGGTCAGCAACATCACACCGATGTTCAACAGGCTGGCGAATAGCTTTCCTAAAACCAGTTCACTATTGGTCAAGCGGCTCATCAGCAGCAGAATCAACGTCTGACGATCTTTCTCAATCGCGATGTTACTCGCCGCTTGAATTGCGGACAGGAACATGATCAAGGCCAACTGCAACGGAGCAAGAATTTGGAACAACACGGTTCCAAAACGGGCCATGTCTCCAACATTGCGAATTTGCTGCGTTCCCGCCAGAATCATCCATAGCGTGCAGGTGATCAGCAGCAGAAACAATCCGTAGACGGTCCGCATGGTGTAATGACGAACGCGACGAGGAGCAACGGCGGCTTCGCGAGAAAAAACGGGGCCTATGAGCACGATTGGGCAGTCGAAAGAGAAAACAGACAATTCAAGTCGATCATTATGACCGCCCCAGAAGCGTCGTTCCACCGGTGCTGGCCAATCCGTTAGGACCGCTACCAGCCCGACAGCTCACGCACCGTGGAAGATCAATTATCATGGCACGGTTGTTTGCCGGACAATTCAAAGCCGTTTGACGATACATCGTCTGGAGCAACGGTTTCCTCCGTTCACAGCCATTTTATTATTTACGTTGGACCGTCACTTAAGTTCGGCCTTGTTTCAGTCACAAAACGCCTGAAGGCGTTACCGCGAACTGCTCATGAAGATTGGCAAAACATTCTCTGGCCTGATGATCGTCGTCCTAGCGGCGGTGATCGGGATAGCGCTGATCTACCTGCCGAACCTAGTCATCAGCAACTACGTCGTCGTCAAGCAACTGGGCAGCGTCTGGGCGACGTTGTATCTGATCGCCATCAGCCTGGGAGTCTTGCTTCTGTTAGCCAGCGCCGGGTGGACGATCTGGAAAATGTGGGGGGCCTCCATTTCGAAACGTCGCCGGCGAGCCCGCAGGAATCTGAACCCCAGCGAACTGTCGACCGGACAACGTGACCGAGAAATCGAAGAGAACATCGACGAAGTTGAACGCTTGCGTCGTGAGTCACTCAATGAAGATGGTCTGCAGAATGAACTCGATCCGCTGCTGCACGAAATCGAAGCCAAGCGTGAACAGCAAACCCTCGAGATCGTCGCGTTCGGCACGATCAGCAGCGGCAAGTCATCCGTACTGAATCTGCTGGCCGGTCGAGACGTCTTCAAAACGGATGTTCGCGGCGGTACGACGGTCACGCGAAACGAAATCCCTTGGTCAAGCCTGGACAAGGTCACTTTGGTTGACACGCCCGGCATTGGAGAAGTCGACGGCGAAGTCCACGTTAGCCTTGCCGCAGAATCCGCGCTCGATGCGGACATCGTGCTGGTGGTCGTCGATGGACCGCTCCGTGAAAGCGAGCACGAACTGATCGAGCGATTGGGGCAGATGGAAAAACGCGTGCTGATTTGCCTGAACAAAACCGATTGGTATTCAGACATCGATCGTGACAAGTTGATTCACCAGATTTCTGGGCAAACGTCTGGCATCGTGAAACCCATCGACATCGTCGCGATACAGGCTCAAGAAGGATCTCGAATTCGCAAGAAGATCCTCGTCGACGGGACGGAGAAAGAAGAAACCGTGATCATCGAGGCCGACATCGATCCTCTAGCCCATCGCTTGATCGAAACCGTCAAACGCGACGGAAAGGATTTGCTGATGGCCAACGTGTTGCTGCGATCACGCGGGCTGGTTGAAAAGGCTCGGGCACGAGTCAAAGATTCGCTGGACAGGCAGGCATGGAACATCGTTGACAAATACATGTGGGGGGCGGGTGGAGTCGCTGCGATCAGCCCGTTCCCGGTTGTCGATTTGCTGGCCGGTTCGGCGATCTCGACCAAGATGATTCTTGACCTTGCCGAGGTGTATCAGCAGAAAGTCGACCTGAACACCGCGTCCAAATGGCTGGGCGAGATGGGCAAAAACTTAGTGGGAGTGTTGGGGGCTCAAGGAGCCGCCGTTGCAACGAGTGCCGTCGTCGCTTCGTTGATCAAAACGATTCCTTTTGCTGGCACGGTCGCGGGAGGCGTTTTGCAAGGCGCGGTTCAGGCTCTGATCACTAAATGGATCGGAGCGGTCTTCATCGAGTACTTCCGTGATGAGATGCAGACTCCGGAAGGTGGCCTTGCGGGGTTGGCGCGGCGACAATGGGAAGCCGTGACGACAGTGGATGAATTGCGTAAACTAGTCCAGACCGCTCGCAGCAGAATGTCGGACGAGCAATAAGCAATGGAATCTCCGCCCGTGAATGAAACTTCGTCCGTGAACGACCCGCAGTATCGGGACGCCGTGAAAGCGGTCGAAGAAACGTTGGCAAAGCTACAGGGCTGCCCTGACGCCGAGCGAGATCGCCTGCAAGCGGACATCGATCAACTGAACGCGATGTACGAAAAGATCACCAGCGGCAGCGTTGAGATCGTGATCTTCGGCGAGATCAGCACCGGGAAATCGGCGATGGTCAATACCTTGATCGGACGAGCCGTTGCAGAAGTCGACGTGCAGGGCGGGTGGACTAAACAAATCTGGGGGACTCAGTGGGAAGGAGCAGGGCACCGCTTGCCCGGTCTGGAATCTTCTCAAGTCGTGATCGTTGACACGCCCGGCATCAACGAGGTCGACGGTGCCGATCGCGCTGAACTGGCGGAACTGACAGCTCGACGGGCCGACCTGATTCTATTCGTGACCGATTCCGACTTGAACGAAATCGAATACGCGGCGCTGGTCGAATTGGCAGCCGTGCAGAAGCCCATCATTCTTGTTTTCAACAAAACAGATTTGTATCCGCAGGAAGAGCGCGAAAAATTGGTCACGATGTTGACCGACCGAATCAAGGGCATCATCCCGTCGGATCACCTGGTGCTGACGTGTGCCGATCCCAGAGAAGTTGAATATGTGATCGAGCAGCCGGATGGTTCGGAAGTGACCGAGTGGCGAAAGCCCGAACCGGACGTTGATCAGCTAAAGTCGCTGATCCTTGAGACGCTGGAGAGCGAAGGCTTGGGTCTGATCGCACTCAACGCCGCCATGTACGCGGCCGATAAAAGCGATCGCATTTCGGCATTGCGGGTCGAAATGAGAAACCGCCAAGCCGACCAAGTGATCTGGACCATGGCGGCGACCAAAGCCATGGTCGTCGCGTTGAACGTCGTGCCGGTGCTAGATGTCGTCGGAGGCTTTGCGGTTGACGCGTTGATGATCGTCACGCTGTCCAAGGTCTACGGCCTGAATTTCTCGATGGCTCAGGCACGCGGGCTTTCCAAATCGATCGGCGCGGCGGGAGGTGTTTACGCATTGGGTGAACTGACCAATTACGGAGCCAGCTTTTTCAAAGCATTGACGGTTACCTTCGGCACCGCATTGACGATCATTCCTCAAGGAGCCGCCGCTGGGTACACGTCCTACATCATCGGCCAAGCTGCCAAGAGATACTTTGAACAAGGTGGCTCATGGGGCAACGGTTCGGCCAAATCCGTGGTGTCAGAAATCTTGGAGAAAACGGACAAAGATTCGGTTGTCGATCACTTGAAAAAAGAGATTCGTCAGAAGCTTAATTGGAATCGACACGCGGAACGTACTTGAAATGACCAGCAAAAAATCTGTTTTGTTCGTTTGTCTTGGAAACATCTGCCGCTCGCCGACCGGCGAAGGCGTGATGCAGCATCTGGTGGAAGAACAGGGTATCGACTCCCAGATTTCAATCGACTCCGCTGGCACGATCGGCTACCACACCGGCCACGGCGCCGATGAACGCATGAAAGCAGCGGCCGCCAAGCGAGGCTACGACTTGCAGAGCCGCTCTCGCAAGATCACGCCGCGCGACCTGAAATCGTTTGACTTGATCATTGCGATGGATCGAGAAAATCTCCAAGACATCCAACACGTCCACGATTCACCAACCTCCACAATCAAGCTGCTCAGCGATTTTCTTGGCGATGACTGGCCGTCCGACGTGCCGGATCCGTACTACGGCGGACCCGAGGGGTTCGAGTACGTGTTGGACATGATCGAAGCAGCCTGCCCCGCCATTCTCGAAGAACTGACGCAGCCATAATCTGAATACTTCGATGACAATGGCTAAACAAAAAGGTGTTCTTCCGTTGATGGCACAACTTGTCAGATCAAAACGCTCCGAAGAGACATGGTTTGGCAAATTCGAAATCCGAATGCTCATCGGCACGCCGGATGCCCTATTGGTCGATCGGCTTCGAGACGACAACGTCGCCGGGGTGGAGGCCGAAAAGCGAAAAGCAAAAAGCGATTGGAAGCAAGGCTAAAGCAGGACGAGTGCGAGGCTGAGCAGCGACACTGCAAGAGCTTGCCCATCGAAGAACTGGGCATCGATCTATCAGATGACAATTGATCACTCGTGCAGCCCTGATACTTTTTCGTCGCTATCGTTGTCGATCTCAAACTGCAACGGTCTGGTCAGTGCAAAGTGCCAAAATTTAACGAACGCAAAACCGAGGAAAGTCAATGCTGTTCCCGCCGGAAGGGACCACAGGAGGGTGGACGTTACCGAGAGCCAAAACGGAGGCACCAACAAAAGCGTTCTTGGGTTCATTTTTGCGAAACGTTCAGTGTTGGTTACGATCGCCCACCAAACGCCGAAAACAACCGCCCCAAAAGTCAGTACGAGTATCAAGTCTTGCCGAGTGCGAATGTAGAAAACAGCCAAGCCCCCGATTACAACGGCGGCCCATACCGCTCCAGAACCTAGTAACGCTTGTTCGCAAAACAACGTAAACGCGATCGCTGCGATTCCGACAAACAATTCGCGTAGTTTGAAGGTGAGCCGGTGTTTGTTACCAAGACGATCGGTCAAATGATTGTCCTCGCGGGCCAAATGATATCCGCTGACTAACTGTCAACTCGCTGCAACGCAGACCGTTGATGTCCGATCAGGCCTTCCAATTCCGCCAGCCGCGCGGTGTCGGCGATCAGCTCCTGTGGTGCCGCATCCAAATGCAGCCACGTGCGTACGCGGACGTATGTGAACACGTTTAGGCCCGCGCTCCAGCGAGACGTTCCCGCCGTCGGCAGCGTGTGGTTTGGGCCAACGCCATAGTCTCCGAAAACTTCGGCCGATTGGTGCCCGATGAACAGACAACCCGCATGTTTGATCTGTTGGGCAACCGATGCGGCACCACGACAGTGGAGTTCAAGGTGCTCGGTCGCAATGCCGTTGCAGACATCAATCGCCTGTTCGATCGTATCGCAAACAATGGTGGCTCCGTTGGTCAAAGCTTGCCGAGCACTTTCAGCAGTCGGCAGCGACTCCAATTGAGTTGCCAGCGCCGTGTTGACGGATTCGGCAAGCTTTTGATCGGTCGTGACGAAAAACGGCCTCGCATCGGTGTCGTGTTCAGCTTGCCCCAACAAGTCGGCCGCGATCGTTTCGGCATCCGCTGAATCGTCGGCCAGCAACACCAGCTCAGACGGACCGGCCAACATGTCGATACCGCAGTCACCGTTGAC
>CALFWL010000218.1 GCA_937928215.1 uncultured Pirellulaceae bacterium
CTCGTGGGAAAGAGGTCGATGTTCGTCAACCCCGCGTTGCTCTTGAGCAGCAAGTCTGCAAAATCGACCGGCCCGACAAATGGCTTGATCGATTTACCTTCCTCTTTCAGTTTCTTGCCCGCTCATGAGTGGACTCAATCCAGGACAGCATGACGCGGTGAACACGCTTTCCGGACCGCTGCTGGTCTTGGCAGGTGCCGGAACCGGGAAGACGCGCGTGATCACCTTCCGCATCGCAAAGCTGATCGACACGGGAGTCCCTCGCGATCGCATTCTGGGAGTGACCTTCACCAATAAAGCCGCCAACGAAATGAAGGAGCGGTTGGGCAAGATGATCGGGGCCCGTAAAAAGGCTCCTGCGGCTCATTCGAAGTACCAGCCCAAGTACAAGAAAAACAAGGCCAAAGCCGAGCTTGAGGGGGCTCAGCCGTTTATCTCAACCTTTCATTCGCTTTGCGTCAACATTCTGCGACGAAGAATCGAGGCACTCGGTTATCCACAGCGATTTGCGATCTACAGCCGAGGCGATCAGGAGTCCCTTGCTCGCACGGTGTTGCGCGAAATCAATGTGGCCGACAAACTGCTGGCTCCTAATCAGCTGCTGTTTCATATCAGCAACTGGAAATGCAAGTCAATGAATCCGGGTGACGCGATCACTCATAGTGATACCGACCGGCAGCACTTGGCCGCGGTGGCCTATCAGCGATACCAGCGACAATTGAAGCTGATGGGAGCTGTTGACTTTGATGACCTGTTGTTACTGACCGAACGACTGTTTGATCAGCACGAAGACATCCGAGCCGAAGAGGCGGGGCGTTTTGATCACTTGCTGATTGATGAATATCAAGACACGAACCAAAGCCAATATCGGATTGTCAAAGCGTTGGCGTCCGAGCACCGCAACTTGTGTGTTGTGGGCGATGACGATCAATCGATTTACGGTTGGCGTGGTGCGGAGGTCGAACATATTCTGTCGTTTCATCGCGACTGGCCTGACGCGAAGGTCGTTCGCTTAGAAGATAATTATCGCTCGACCGGCAAAATCATTCAGTTTGCCAACACGCTGATCAAATTTAACAGCTTGCGGCACGACAAGGTTCTCAAGGCCGCGCGAGGCGGCGGGCTCGATCCGGTGATTCAGCAGTATCCGAACGAAACCGTCGAGGCTCAGGAAGTCGTGCGGTCGATCGAGAACCGTTTGAAAGATCACGGGCGCGAACCCCGAGACTTTGCGATCCTGTTTCGCACCAATGAGCAGCCTCGCGTATTTGAAACGGAACTGAGGAAGGCCAAGCTGCCGTATATCTTGGTTGGCGGAATGTCATTCTTTGATCGCAAAGAAGTCAAGGATTTGCTGGCGTATCTGCGTTTGGTGGACGAGACTCCCGATGAAATTTCGATTCTCCGCGTGATCAACACGCCGGCTCGCGGAATCGGCAAGAAGTCAATCGAAACGTTGCTCAATCATTCGATCCAGAAAAAAGTGCCGTTATGGGACCTTGTCACAGGAGCTGTTTCTCGACCCAAGCTGACATCGACCACGATCTCCGGGTTGAATGAATTGACCTATCACATTGAAGACATCCGCGTGCAGGCTCAGTCGATGTCGCTCGTTGAGATGGCTCGGACGTTAATCCAGACGATTGGTTATCGACGCGAGATCGATCGACTTTATCAGGAACCCGAGGCTCGGGAGGCTCGTTGGGCGACGGTGGAACAGATTGTTAACGCATTGGGTGAATATGAACAGTCTCGTAAGAAACCAAAGCTCAGTTCGTTTTTGGACAAGCTGTTGCTGGGCGAACAGGACACGGGCGACGAAAAAGAGAAGCAGCTGAAGAAAAACGCGATCGCGTTGATGACGATGCACAGTGCGAAAGGACTTGAGTTTCCTGAAGTCTATCTGGTTGGCATGGAGGAAGGCATTCTTCCTCATCACCGCTCCCTGGAAGACGACGAAGCGGGCGTGCCAGAGGAACGGCGGTTGTGCTACGTGGGCGTCACCCGAGCCGAAGAATTACTCACGCTTTCTTTGTCGTTGACGCGGATGAAATGGGGAAAGCCGCGTGACACGGTCCCCAGCCGATTCCTTTACGAATTGACCGGAAAGGCCGACCACCCCGACTATACAAAGAAGCGGGGCGTGTGAATTGCTGGCCTGCCTTGGCTGCTAGCTTTGGTTTTGGCGATCGTATGACGTTGACGCACTAGGGCGGGATTTCTACTGTCAACGCTGGTTTTTGCATCGCGGAAGCTGGTGCGCGCACTCATTTTCAAAGTGCGGCAGAAGAGATTATCGCCACGGAAGGCAGATCGATGACTGATTGCTTGAATCATTCTCACGTTCGACGATTTATTTTTGGCTCGCTGGTTGGCTCTTTCATTCTGGCCGTAGTCGCTTTGAACTCCGGTTGCAAGAACGTTATCAACCGGGCTCAGAGCCCTGATCAGCCGCTTCCCCTTGGCAAAAAAACAGACGACAAAAAAGATCGGCCTCAGACTTACATCGGGCAAACCTGTCATTTTTGGGGCGCGACGACGGCTCCGATTGAAGGCCTGACCTTGGTGACCGGATTGAAGGGGACCGGCAGTAATCCTCGCCCTAGCAAGCAACGCGAAGACTTGCTTAAGGAGCTTGGAGCGCGAACCGAGATCAAGAACGCCAAGAGCCTGGTTGCCGACATGGAAACCGAAGTCGTCTTGGTGCGGGGCATGTTGCCACCAGGAATTCGTAAAGGCGAACCGTTCGATATTGAAATTCGAGCTCTTCGCGATACCGAGGCCACCAGCCTTGAGGGCGGCACGGCGTTGCAGTGTCGCTTGCGTCCAATGGCAAGGTTGGGCCGTTCGGTCAAGCAAGGGCACGTCAAAGGTTTGGCGAAAGGTCGCCTCATTACCGACAGTGCATTTTCGACTCGGGATGATGAATCAACAACGCTGCGAGGGACCATACCGGGCGGCGGAATCGCGGTCGAGGATCGTAAGATGGGGCTCAAGCTGACCGGGGAAACGCTCCATCCGAAAACGTCAACAGAAATCGCGCGAGCGATCAACAAGCGGTTCACCGTCATCGGTCGTGATGGACGGCTTGGGGCGGCGGAAGCGAAAACGGATCGAGTTGTCGATCTGCTCGTTCCGGATGCGTACAAACTGAATGTCGGTCGATACGTACATGTATTGCGAAATCTGGCTTATTCCGAATCGGCGAACGCTCGTGTCAATCGCATGGAGTTATTGGACCAATTGATGTCGTCACCAACCGATGCAGAAGCTGCGGCATTACGGTTGGAGGCGATGGGGCGCGACGGACAACCGGCGCTCAAGCGAGCACTGTCCAATTCTGACCCGGAAATTCGATTCCATGCGGCGCAGGCGTTAGCGTATCAAGGGCAATCAGACGGGGCCGAGGTATTGAAGCTGGCGGCACGAGACGAACCCGCGTTTCGCGCGTTGGCTCTGACGGCATTGGCGACACTCGATTCGAGCGCGGCGGATGCGGCCTTGAATGAGTTGTTGAATGTGCCCAGTGCGGAGACTCGGTATGGAGCGTTTTTCGCTTTACGAGCCAAACGTTCTCAGAGTCCGGCGATCGCGGGCGACTGGGTGGGCGACAGTTTTTACCTTCATGAAATCGAATCCGATGCCGATCCGATGCTGCACTTTTCGAAAGCCAAACGGGCAGAGATTGTCGTGTTCGACGGCGAGCAAACCGTGTCAGAAGATTTTCTGTACGTCGGGTCCGGGTTGACCGTGCGAGCGATCAGCAAGGATACGCTGCGAATCAGCCGCTATCGGCGCGACGGCACCGATTCGCGTAAGAAGTGCTCCACCAAAGTGGTCGACTTGATTGCGACGCTGGCCGACGAAGGCGTGGGCTACGGCGAGATGCTAAAAATGTTCCGCGCAGCCAAACAGAGCAAATCGTTGAACTCACGCCTAGTGGTTCACGCGATGCCACGTTCGGATCGCGAATACGTGCCAGGCGAAACGAGTGATCAGTTGCCGCCCGAAAGATCGGATAAGTACATCGCCAAGGCGGCTCCGACCTTGTTCCAAGACATTGCAGATCGCGGTTCGGCTGATGAAGATAGTGTGAAACCGGAAAAGGTTGTCCAAAGTGACGCAGATGAGGCGATCGAGCAGCCTCCTGTCAAGGTTCACAAAGACAGCGCGGTCCGCAAGGCGAGTGCGTGGGGTAAAATATATCCTTTCAAGAAGAAGCGTTAGGACTTGCAAAAAGATAAGCGACCGAATGAAAATGATTCACTAACGATTTTACGCGAGCAAGATGAAATTTAAGCCGGTAGTTCATTGTTAGGCAGGTTTTTCGTCGGTGCTTGTCGTGATTGGAACTCGCGATGAATGGTACTTGTAAAGGAAGTCGCGCAGACTTCCTGTCTGTTGGAAAGTCGAATCAGGGAAGTCTGCGCGACTTCCGCTACTTAATACGTATAACGCGCGCATGCTAAAAGCGTTGGAGTTGGCGGGCTTCAAGAGTTTCGCTGACAAAACACGATTCGAATTTCCGCCGGGCGTGACCGTCGTTGTCGGCCCTAACGGTTCGGGCAAATCCAATATCGTGGATGCGATCAAATGGGTCCTGGGCGAGCAAAGCGCGAAAAGCCTGCGCGGCAAGGACATGTCGGATGTGATCTTCAAGGGTTCCAGTGGAGCCAACGCGCGGCGGCCTGCCAATAGCGCAACGGCGACGATTATTCTGGATAACTCGGACCGTCGATTCGCGTTCGATATGGATGAAGTTCATGTTTCGCGGCGAGTCTACCGCAGTGGCGAAACGGAATACCTGATCAACAATGAATCCAGTCGCCTGAAGGATATCAAGTCGCTGTTCCGTGGGACGGGAGTCGGCACCGACGCGTACAGCCTGATCGAGCAAGGCAAGGTCGAGCGGATGCTGCAAACGAGCCCGAAGGAGCGACGGGCGATCTTCGAAGAAGCAGCCGGAATCAGCCGGTTCAAAGCCAACAAGGTTGAAGCGCAGCGGCGGTTGGCTCGGGTGGACGGCAATCTGATTCGATTGGCAGACATCGTTGACGAGGTCGGCAATCGTTACCGCAGTGTAAAAGCACAGGCTTCGAAAGCGGCTCGATACAAGGAGTATTCGGACCGGTTGCAACACTTGCGAACCTCGGTCGGGATGAAAGATTGGCGTTCGTTTACGGAGAAGTTGAGTCAGGTCGAAACCGAAAGCCAACAGTATCAGACCAGAACGGCTGAGCTGTCCGAAGAAATCACTCAGATGGACACTCGGCTGAAGGAAATCAGCGATCAGCTGGAGGAAATTTCGCGTCACCTATTGGAGCATCAGGATGCCGCGACCTCCATTCGCGAACAGCTTTCTGACGCGGAAGCGTCTGCCAAGCTGAACGAATCGCGGCAGAAAGATTTAAACGACCGAGCGACTCAGTTGAAGGAGCAGACGGAACGTTCGACGGCTCGACTGGCCGAACTGGAAGAACGAATTGCGAACATCGAAAAGGAAACCGAGCCGGCAGAGATCGAGTTTCGTGACTCGACCGAGCAATTGAAGCAACTGGAAAGCGAGTTGCAGGAGGTCGATCAGTTTCTGAACGATTCGAACATTCAAACCCAAGGTCGACGCAGTCAGCATTCGGACTTGATGAAATTGATCACGCAGATCGGTCGCGCGGTCAGCACTGCGGATTCGCAGTTGGAGGTTTCAGCCAGCGAAAAAAATCGCTACGCGGCTGAAGTTGAGCAGCTGACGATGTCGCTGACAAACCATCAGCAAGCTTTTGAAGGTTTTGAGCTTGAGAAGAAGCGGCTGCAAGCGGAAGCCGAGTCGCGTGATTCTGCCTTGGCCGATGGCAGGAAGGCTTTCGACCAGCATCGTTCGGAACTTGCCAAATGTCAGCAACAGTTGGTGGATCTGACGACTCGCCGGGCAGGGCTGACCCAGCGTGCCGAGGTGATCGAGGAACTTGAGAAAAGTCTGGAAGGGATCAACGCCGGTGCTCGAGAGTTGCTTCAACTGGCAAAGACGGATTCGTCTGGGAAGTTTTCGGAAGTGGTTGGCCTTGTTGCCGACGTGGTTGCGGTCAACGTGCAACATGCGGCATTGGTTGACGTCGCGTTGGGTGAATTGTCCCAATACGTGATCGTTGATGGTGAGCGGCTGGTTAATTCACTTGCCGACGAATCGATGAAAGTAAATGGACGGCTCGGTTTGATTCAGTTGGATAGTCCGACCGGATTGGGCACCGATCCGCAAGCGAATTTGAACGGAGAGTCCGGTGTGATCGGGCGAGCTGATCGCTTGGTCCAGGTGAAGCCGCAATACGTGGACTTCATTCGTAAACTGCTGGGCGGCACGTGGATCGTCAAAACGCTTGGCATCGCGTTGCATCTGCATAACACTCACGATCAGGGAAAGTCCGTTCGGTTCGTAACGTTGGACGGAGAGGTGGTCGAAGCCGATGGCACGGTGGTTGTCGGTCCGAAGTCGGCGTCCATTGGTTTGGTGTCTCGAAGGAGTGAACTGCGAGCGTTGCATCGCGAATTGGCTCGGCTGGAAGAGCAAATCGAGCAGTTTCAAGAGGAGTCGCGGCGGCTTCAGGAGGAGGTGGAAACGTCGGAATCGCACGTTCAACGACTGATTGACGAAAACACTGGGCTTGCTTCTCAGTTGTCCGATCAGTCGTTGAAATCGGATGCAGCCAACGAGCAGATCTCAGAAACACAAACGCGTATTGAGCATGCCAACGCGGGGCTGACCGACGCGAAAGCGAAGTTTGATTTGCTATCCCAACAACTGACAGCAGACCGACAGAACTTGATGACGCAGGAAACGGAAATTGGTTTGTTGAGCCAGTTGATTTCTGACGACGAGTCGAAGGTGCAGGCGTCTCGGCAGCGTCGGACGGAAATCGAACGTCTGGCAACGACTGCGAAGGTGAAATTGGCCAAACGCGAACAGCAATTGGCTGACATGCATGCTCGGTTGGCGACAAGCCGATCCGAACTTGCGGAACAACGAGAAACCGTGGCTCAACTGGAACGACAGAAAGAAAACGATTCGACTGCCCTGAAAGAGGCAGTAACGAGCATTGAGGCGGCGATTGTATCGATTGAGAAACTGAATCATCAACGAGATGAATCGGCGGATCACGTCCAGCGATTGACGGCCGAGCGAGCGGAAATCGACGACGAACGCCGCAAGTTGGCGATGGAGCTATCGAGTAAACGCGATGCGTTGCGAACGGCTCAGGATCAAACCCATCAGGCGACGTTGCGAATTGAACAGCTTTCGATGCAGCGAACCCAGTTGGCCGAACGGTTGCAAGATGACTATGGGATCGATGTTGGCAGTGAAGATACAACGCTACAGCTGACGGAGGAAGAAGTTCAGCAGCGTGAGGAAGTCGATCAGGAGATCAGCAAGTTGCGAAAGCGGATTTCGGATATTGGGTCCGTCAATCTGGAATCACTGGCGGAGCTTGAGGAGCTGGAGGTCCGTTACACGCAGATGGAAACGCAGTACCAAGATCTGGTGCAGTCCAAAGAGACGCTTGAGAAAATCATCGTTCGGATCGACTCAGATAGTCGCAAGTTGTTCGTGGAAACGCTGGAGGCAATTCGGCAGAACTTTCAGAAGTTGTTCCGCCAAACGTTTGGCGGTGGCCATGCGGATATTTTACTTGAAGAAGGCGTTGATCCGCTGGAAGCCGGAGTCGAGATTGTGGCGACTCCGCCGGGCAAGCCCGAATTTAACAACTCGTTACTGAGCGGTGGCGAGAAGGCGTTGACTGCGGTTTCGCTATTGATGGCGATCTTTCAATTTCGTCCGAGTCCGTTTTGCGTGCTGGACGAAGTGGATGCCCCGTTTGATGAGGCGAACATCGGTCGATTCATTGACGTGCTGAAAAGTTTTCTGGGCTGGACGAAGTTCGTGATCGTGACTCATAGCAAGAAAACGATGACCGCAGCAACGACTCTGTATGGCATCACGATGCAGGAATCGGGCGTCTCGAAACGAGTCAGTGTCCGATTTGAAGACGTCAGCGAAGACGGTCATATTTCAGAAGAGGCCATCAACCGCGTGGAATCTGAAGACGCTGCGTAGCGGCTTGCTGTTCAACGACGTGTGGAATGCGCAGGCGGAATAACGTGACAGGATCGCGACAGCTGATGCCGCGCCGCATTGGATTCCAATCGAATTTTGGAAAACACTCTACTTCGACGTTGCTGTTCCGATTTCGGCCAGTTCGAATCCATCGCGGTATTCGCGCTTCATGAAGCGATTGGCGACATCGGCTTGCTCGCCCACGAATCGCTGCGTTTCCGAATCGAGCTCAAGGACGGGGCTGAGTTTGATCGCTTCGCTTTGAATGTCAATCTCATGCCGTTCGAGCAAGTTTTCCATCTCGCCGACGAGGCTGGTCCAAACGTCCACTTCGACCGCTGCGGCGTCCGAATGAGTAAAGGGCCTGCCTGTCTGATACGTGATGTTGGCCAGATTGCACCATCCGGTTGAATCATGACCGACCTGAATTTCGGCGTTCAGCATTGACGAATCATGAGCTCGAACCGCATCAATGAAGTTTTGCATGTGAATGACATCACCGCTGTTGCCGGAAAACTTCTTGATCAGTTTTCCTTCACTGTCAAAAGCTCTGCCAGACCCACGTTGACCTTCATACCTTCCGCCTTCACAGTAGGCGATGTAGCCGCTGCTCGGTCCGGGGTGAACCGATGTGTCTTTGGACGACTTGCTGTTGGTGAGGTTTGACAGGCCAATCACCACCGGAATACTACCGGTATCGAAGTAAGCGAAATGAGCGTTTGGCGTATCGCCTGCGTCACCCCAAGCGACTCGACCGCCCCCGCCCATGATCTTGTTTGGCAAGGCGACTTCATCCCGGAAGATGTTGTTTCGCACGTCATCCAGAACGTGAACGCCCCAGTTGCCCATCTCGCCCGATCCAGTGTTGTAGTCCCAGTGCCAATCGTAGTGAAATTTTTGACGCATGATCTTCGTGTCGGCGGCCGGGCCCAGCCACAGGTCGTAGTTGATGGCAGCAGGAGGCTTGAGTGGTGATGTTCGCTTGCCAATCGCTTTCCGCACCCCGTAACGGTTTACGCGAGCCGATTGGATCTTGCCCAAGGCTTTTTCTTCGTGCAGGAATTTTTTGATTTCAGCCTGCATCGGATCGGATCGCTGCTGCGTCCCAATCTGGCAAATGCGATCATGCTTTCTGGCTGCGGCAACCGTTTGTTCGCCTTCCCATTGAGAATGGGAGAGTGGTTTTTCCACGTAAACATCTTTGCCGGCCTCCATCGCCCAGATGGCAGCAAGGCAGTGCCAGTGGTTGCAGGTTGAAATGACCACTGCATCAACAAGGTCGCCTTCGAGCAGCTTTCGCATGTCGGCGAAGCCTTGTGCCTTCGGGTACCTGTCCTTGGCAGCGCCAAGGCGTTCTGCATCGGGGTCGCACAACCCTGTGACGCTGACTCCTTGAACAAGATCAAACTGTTGCATCAAGGTTTTGGCGCGACCACCACAGCCGATATAGCCAAGGTTGATGTCGCTGTTTGCATCATCGGCAGAAAGCAGACGACCGCCGGCGATGGAACTGGTAAACACCCCGGCAGCGGCGACTGATTTCATGAAGCGACGACGTGAGGGATGATTCATGGGACTCTCAGTTCTCGATGAGTGAATGAAAATTATGAGCGGGAAAGCAGCGCCGATCGGGGTCACGCTCTTCTTTAACCCGGGATCCTACCAAACGAATCGGAAACTATAATATTTTTTTCGATCCGCGAAACCGAATCCACCACGGAATTCTGAACTGGATTTGCAGCGAGTGAGGGGACTCGTGGAGTCAGTACCTGCGACAAGTGCCGGGGTAGATCGACTGGTAGATGAGAAACTGCTACCGTGCGGAACCAGAAATCTTTTAGCCGATCGAAGTCGGTTGATGGAACCTTTATTTTTGAACCTTGATTGAGTCACCACGGGAGCCCGATTTCATGAACATGAACCCTTTACCATCGCTTCGTTGCTGTGTTTCATTTTTGACTGGTTTGCTTGGACTTGGATTATTGGTGATGGATGACGCTCCTGTGATCGCACAAACCATGACAGGTTTCAAGTCGGGCGATCGAATCGTGTTTTTTGGTGACTCGTTGACCCAGCAAGGTGGCCGGCCGAACGGTTACGTGACTCTGTTCCGGCAGGCGTTGAAGAGCAACGGACACACGGACGTGAAAGTGATCAACGCGGGAATCAGCGGACACAAGGTTCCCGATCTTCAGAAACGATTGAACAAAGACGTTCTGAAACACAAGCCAACTCATGTCGTGATTTATATTGGCATCAATGACGTCTGGCACTCCCTGAAGGGAGAAGGTCGCGGAACGAAGCCGGAAGTGTTTGAGGCAGGACTGCGCGAGTTGATTGCGAAAATCTCAGCCGCGGGAGCCAAAACGATTCTCTGCACTCCAAGCGTCATCGGCGAGAAAGCAGCCGGAACCAATCCGTTGGATGCGATGTTGGAACAGTTTTCCACGATCTCTCGTCGGGTTGCATCGGAATCGGGGGCGTCGCTGCTGGATTTGAGAAAATTGTTTGCTGCTCACTTGAAGAAGACGAATACCGCTGACAAGGAACGGGGCGTTCTCACTACCGATGGCGTTCACTTCAACGATGCCGGTAATCTGTTTGTCGCCACCCAGATGTTAAGTGCTTTTGGTCTTCCGTCAAAACAGCTTCGGCATGTCGTGCTTTTTCGGTTCAAAGATTCGACAACTGATGGTCAGGTGGCCGAGATTGTGAACGCTTTTGCGGCTTTGCCCGGCAAGATTGATTCGATCATCGATTTCGAGCATGGCACTGACATCAGCACAGAGAATCGTGCTCAGGGGTTCACCCATTGCTTTGTCGTGACGTTTGCCGACGCCGCGGGGCGTGATGCCTACCTGCCTCACGCAGCTCATCAGGACTTTACGACGCTGATCGACGGAAAGGTCGATAAGGTGTTGGTTTTTGACTACACGGCCACTCGATAGAAGATGTTGCCGATTGGGTGCTCGATTCGCGTCCGCACGAAAATCGAGCCAAAAGTGGTGAAGCCTGTTAAAGCCGCGATGTCTGACCGTTTTCCCAGCCAAGGTCGAAGGTCTTGGTTTGATTCGAAGAGCGAGCACTCCAAGACCAACGGCCTGATCGTTTATTGATTGTCAATTATTTTGTGGAGCCTAGCGCTGCTGTCGTGACCTCGATCTGATTGATGATCCGGTCGACTCCCGGCTCAAGTCTCAACTGTCGCTCCCAGCGATCGCGTTCGGACGGTGATCCCACATAGCCAGTCAGGACGGCCGTGCGGTTTTCAACCTGAACATTCACGCTGGAAACCGGACCGCCTGTCGATGAAAAAACCGGCACCGTTTGATTTCGTGTTCGTGGAACCGGTTGCCGAGCGATTCGGTTCTGGAAACGAATCACGGTTTGTTCGTTTGAGACCGGTGCGGCGTAAATGAGAGGGACGAGGTTGGTTCGCAGGCTTTGGCGAATCACTTGAAAGCCGTTCTGAGTTCCGCCGCCCGATTGATTCTGGCCGCCAAAGACTCCGTTGACCCCACCTCCTCCGATCTGATTTCCTCCACCGCCTCCAGCCTGAGTTCCGCTATTGTTGACGCCGCCGCCAAACGTCGCGCCGTCGCTTAATGGAGGTCCGCTGGTTTCCGACGAAGCACCGACGAAGCCAAGTTCTTGGACTCGATCGGCGGTGACTCCAACGAAGCCCTGGTTCCTAGAGTCCTCAACATCGCCGCCAAGTTCCAATTCAACGGGCTCAACGATTCCATCGCTGCCACCTGTGCCTCCTCCTCCCCCGCCGCCGCCACCGGTACCTCCATCGCCCCCGTTGGTCAGATCTCCGGTGTCGACCGGTTGGGCAGGTGCCGGGAACCCTCCCCCTGGCGTGTCGCCGACTCCGCCTGGAATTTGAGGCGGCTGCGCCGAGGCGTGACGTGTTGGTAGAACGGTAATGATCAGCAAAATAAAGGCTGCGTAACGCATGTTGGCTCGATTCGTTCAAAAACGGACGGGACGGTATCGTATCGGCTGTGGCTCGTGCGAGTCTTGAAAATGCTGATATAATTGAGGTTTGGACACCCCGATCCGGGCGAAACGTAAGGCAAGCAGACGATAGCAGCCCGTTTACCGACGACTTGGACCTGACTCATTGAGTCAAATTTGTCCCAGGAAGATGGTCCGGAATGCGAATCAAGGGTATTCTCGAACGACCGCCCATTCTATGGAATCAAGATGAACGAATCAAATTTACGATCAATTTCCCGGCGATCGGGCCTGTTCGCAGCCTGTGCGGTGCTGTGTTTGATGTCCGTGCTGGCATCTACTTCGACGAGCTTCGCGCAGGACGTTCCGCCTCGTCCCTCGACCGAGGACCTGCTGCCGGAGACCACCGTCGTTTACTTTCAAATAGACAACGTGCAGGAAACGTTGCCCAAGTTGATGTCGGCGGAGATTCTGGAAGACGAGAATATCGCTCCGTTTGTCGAGCGAATGTATCAGGAAGCTGAAGCGGCTTACGCGGAATCGGCTCAGGATAAAGTGGGCATGACGCTCCAGCAGATTCGTGATCTGCCTTCAGGAGAAATGTGTTTCGCCGTGATCGCGCCTCGACGAAAGAACCTTGAGGTTTTGGTCGCCATCGAAATCGATCCCGAATCGGAGGCCGCGGAAGCGGCGCTGGGATCGACGGACCATTGGAAGGAGCAACTGTCCGCGCAAGGACTGACTGAGACGGTCAAAGCTACCGATTCGGGTGTCGAGATCTACACATACAACATTCCCGACGCGCCGCGGCAAGCTCATGCCTTTGTGCACGACGGTTGGTTTGTCAGCTGCACATCCCGCGACGAATTGATCGCGATTCTGGCTCGCTGGGACGGACTGGAAGTCAAAAAAGTTCGACCGCTTTCGAAGAATCGAAAGTTTGTCACGATCATGAATCGCTGCCGTGACACCGAAGATGTTCAGCCTGAGATTCGTTTCTTCGTCGATCCGATTTCATTGGCTCGCAGTGGTTTTCGAGGCAACGGCGGTGCGTTGGTGGCGATGAACTTTCTTCCGACCCTCGGGCTGGACGGTGTCCTTGGTTTTGGTGGCAGTGCCGCATTTCAAAGCGAACAATTCAAAGCAGTTTTTCACGGTCATCTGTTGTTAGCCAATCCTCGGGCGGGCATTCTGGAAATGTTGGCGCTCAAGCCGGGTGACAGTGAGCCGCAGCCGTGGGTTCCGGCCGACATGTCGAATTACATGTCGACTCACTGGGATCCTCAGCAGCTGATTACGGAGCTTGAAAAGCTGGTCAATACAATTAGTGGCGAGAGTAACTTCAAAGAGACCGTGGTGGGACCTTTCCAGGAAGAAACTGGGATGGATCTTTACACCGACATCATCGACACGCTCGATGGACGAGTCACCTTCGTTCAGTGGTCGGACCCCGATGGGCAGTACTTGCTTAATGTGGCGTGCAATTCGATCGCTATCGGTTTGCAGGATGAAGAGAAGGCGAAAGAAGTGATTGACACCTTGCTTGCAAAATTTAGTGAAGAAGAAGATGTAGAGAACATTGAGGTCGTGGCGCATGAAGGCGTCGACATGTGGGTGGTCAGTCAACCCGAGGAGCGGCGTGAACGACGTCAGGCACGAATCGAGGACCGGACGGGAGACATTCCAATGAGGCTCCCCGAAGCCGCCTTTTGCTTGCTGGACAGCAGCCTGGTGTTTTGTGACTCGGTGGACATGATGAAACATCTGATCGATACCAGCCGAGGGAAAGCGGGTGCTTTGGCTCAGGACGAAGAGTATTCCAAGCAGATGCAAACGTTGCTTCGAGCTGCCGGATCGGATGTGCCATGTGCGGTTACTTACAGTAAACCTGATGGGCCGATCAAGGATTTGGTCAGGTTGGCCAGTGATGATCGATCGAAGGCGTTTCTTGATTCAGTGAGTGACGAAGTCCCTGCGTTGGCACGCTTGAGAATCGCGCTGGAAGAGGAGCCGGTGCCTGCCTTCGAACAGTTGGAACGGCATCTCAAGCCCGCTGGCATGATCGTCACGACCGACGATACCGGTTATCACATGCTGACTTTTCAATACGCTTCGGATGAGGAGTAGTGGCCAGCGGCGCGTTATTGCCCAATGCTTGAGAGTGTTTTGACCTCAACGCGCGAAAACCAGTTTCAGATCGACAACATGACTTCCCCGAAAAGCCAACGGCTCACATGAACATCATCATCCTTGGCGCGGGGACTGTCGGTACCTCCATCGCCGATCACCTGTGTCGGTTGGAGCACAGCGTCACCGTCGTCGACATCGATCCGGAGATGGTTCAGGTTATCAACGAGACCTACGATGTCCGTGCCGTCGTGGGATCGGCGTCGCAGTCCAGTGTCCTGTTTCAGGCCGGGATCAGTACCGCTGACATTTGTTTGGCGGTTACGGGCAAAGATGAAGTCAACATCATCGCTGCCAGCATGGCCAAGGCGATGGGAGTCCGTCGCTCAATCGCACGAGTTTACTCGCCCGTGTTTCGCGACCTGAGCACGTTTGATTACCAGCGACATTTCGGCATCGATCGAATGCTGTCGTTGGAGCATTTGACGGCGATGGAGTTGGCTCGTGCGATTCGTGACCCCGGCAGCGTGGTCGTCGAGCAGTTTGCGCGTGGCGGGCTGGAGGTGCAGGAGATCGTTGTCGGGCATCAGGGAAAAGCCACTTCGGCTCCGATTCGCGATCTCGGCCTTCCGTCCAATGTCCGCATTGGCATGATCCAGCGAGAAAAACGAGTTTGGATCGCGGCAGCCGAAGATCAACTGGAAGTCGGTGATCGAGTTACCGTGTTCAGTCGCCCGGAGGACATCAAGGTCGTCAAGGCGATGTTCAAAAGTGGAGGGACCAAAGCCAAGCGAGTGGTCATTGCGGGCGGAGGCGAAACCGGTTTGCAATTGGCTCGAACGTTAGAACGTGAAAGTTGCAAAGTGATGGTCCTTGAATCCGATGAGGCTCGCTGTCAGGTGCTGGCCGGGTTGCTGGAAACCGCCACCGTCGTGCATGGCGATGCGACGCGTCGCGAAAACCTAGAAGAGCAACGGGTCGGTAACGCCGACGTTTTCGTGGCGTGTACGGGCGACGACGAAGACAACATGATGCTGGGGGTCGAAGCAGAAGATCTTGGTGCAGCTCAAATTTTGGCAGTGATCGGACGGCCCGACTATTCGAGCATCACTCGTAAGCTGGGCATCGATCTAGCGGTCAGCGAGCAGAGCGTGATGGCGCGGCAGATTCTGGCCTTTCTGAATCACGGCATTGTGATCAGTCGAGCGAAAATGCCGGGCGGTTTGATCAACGTGCTCGAGGTCGATGTATTGGAGGGCTCGCCGGTCACTCGATCAGCGGTCAAAGATCTGGGACTGCCGGATCGTTGTCTGATCGTGGCGGTCATTCAGCAGGATTACGTCCGTGTGCCGGGAGCGAACGATCGACTTTCTGGAGGCGACACAGCGGTCATTCTTGTGGAAGATGATCTGGTGGACGCGACCGTTGGTATCTTCACTCCCGTGAATTAGGGCTCGCCGATAATCAAGTTACACCAAGAGAAGGTGATCGTGGATCGATCTGACTTGAGGTCGATGAAGCCGGAGCCGTCAGTTTGTGGTTGAGCAAAACCTGCGAGTTGTCGCATTGCGGCGCGAGCCGAATGTTCATCATCACGCAGTGCGTTGCTGGCGGTGAAAAGTCTCTTGCGGGTTGCTCGGCTTAGCCGCCGCAGTCGATGACAGAATGTTCCGGTACAGCTTCAGGTGTTGCCACGCCTGAGTCTGTACTTCGAACTCCGTTTCCATCATTTTTCGCGCCGCGTGCCCCAATCGCTGCTGAAGATCAGAATCGTTGACCAGCCGAGTGATTTGTTTTGCCAGATCGGCTGGGTCTGACGGACGGGCGAGCAAACCGGTTTGTTCGTGTCGAACGAACTCTGGAATGCCTCCCGTAATGAACGCGACGACCGGCGTGCCGCAGGCCATTGCCTCGAGTCCAGTTTGAGGCTGATTGTCTTCGAGCGAGGGCACGACCACCATGTTCGCTGCCGAGTAAATCTGGTTCAAGCGTCTCGCGTCATCCACAAAACCCATCGAGTGAATCGTTGGCAGTTGCGACAAGAACTCCGGATCGCCTTCTCCAAAAACCAAACATTCAATTTGATTCGGATGACTTCGTTCGACCTGAGCCATCGCTAGCGCCAGAAGACGGATTCCTTTCCGCTCGTTCATCAAATCAGCAGCGCCGAAGGCGATCAGCTGCTTGTCGATCGGCAATCCAAGAGCTCGACGGGTCGCCGTTCGGTCGAGCGGTCGAAATTTTTCCAAATCCATCCCGTAATGGATTTTTGAAAACTGAGTGTTTGCTGGCCAGATGGAACTTCGCTTGGCCAGTTCCATCAACCAATTGCTGGGCGAAACCACGTGCAAGTTTTTGTTCTTCAACGCCGCCTGTTTCGCCAGAAAAGAATCGCGGGAAACATCATTTGGCCCCGGTCGCTGGATCTGAGGACATGATCCACAGCCGGCTTGGAATCGATCGCAACCCGAAACAAAGTGGCAACCGCCCGTAAACGCGTTGGTGTCGTGCAGGGTCCATACGATTGGCGTGTGGTCTGGAATGGACTCAAAGAACGACGGATAGTCTAGGAAGAATGAGATCCAATGCAGGTGGATGATTTGACTTTTCGACGAACCGGCCGGAAAAGATAGAGGCGTCGGATAAGGTAATCGCGCCATCGCGTAGGTCTCAAAACCAGGCGGACGCTCGGCTAGGTGGCGACGATAGAGCCGATGGATCTGTTTCTCTTTGATTCGGGCCACGCGAAAAAGGAGCCAGTCAAGCCGATGACCTTCATCCGTTTTGAGGTGAGCTTTCTGGTTAAACGAAAGCTGGTGAAGGTTCTCAATGGTCGATCGATCGTCGGGTGCTTCGTCACGATGGTACATGAACCGACTGCTCAGCCCGAATTTAATCAGCCCGACGTGCAACCGCTGAGCCGCCATGGCCGCACCACCATGTGGGAACGTGCTGAAGTGGCGGACCGTGATGTCTGCGGGGGAAACCATGGAAAGAACGTCTCAAGTGATGGCAGGTGGAAGCGAGCGCAGTTCATCGCATTCAGGCGACTCGATGGATGCGCGTCGAACGGTTGTCCGAAACCTCAAGCTTCCGTTGAGCCA
Source organism: uncultured Pirellulaceae bacterium (assembly GCA_937928215.1). Taxonomy (GTDB): domain Bacteria; phylum Planctomycetota; class Planctomycetia; order Pirellulales; family Pirellulaceae; genus Mariniblastus. The sequence goes on from CALFWL010000218.1 coordinate 17,296, forward strand.
GCAAGACGTTGTCGAGCGTGTCACGGTGATTGCCTCCGTTTTTCAATCGGATTCTGGCGGTCCGTTTGAAAGATTCCCAGCGATCCAAGACCGGGTTGAGTAAGGCAGTCGCTTTTTCTATTTCGGTCAGTGGCGCAACGCATTGATCGATAAAACGATCCTTGTCTTGCTGAAATCCGTGGACTAGAACCTTGCTGCGATCGCTCAAGTCGCGCCGAATTCGCCGGTTGGTCGAAAACGCGATCTGGCGACTTCGTTTCGCGCGACCAAGCTCGTGAGCGTAACGATAGACGATCATGTCAAAACAACCTTCCCGAGCCGAAACAGGCATGTGGCGAGCAAAATCCATCGCGTAACACGCTCCGCCATTGATGTGGTGGTCCAGAATCAATCGCGGACGCTTGAACAGTCGCTTACGATAAACATCGGGAACGAAGCACCCCATCATGATCGGTTTTTCGGGCTCGCTATGCCATTCTTCGGAAAGTCTGTCCAGCCAGTCTGGTTGCGTGGGAGCCATGTCGGATTCCAGCCACAAACCGAATCCGCTGCTGTCCGCATAATGCTCAGAAAGAAAATCCATGCAGTCCCAGAACATCGCCGTGGGACCCTCTGGGTAACCAAAGATTTGGGTCGGACACTGAAATGCGGTGGTGTTGCCCAAACAGCTGTAGGCTTCAAGCAATCGCTGGCTGGTGCTAGTACGCGGACTGGCAGCTAGCAGGAATTCACAGCGTTCACGTGGTCGTGGGCAAGTCGCAAGCTTGTCGGCAATCTTCAAGTAACGAGTGACCTCGTCTTCGCAGAAGTATGGCAGGATGACGACGTTGCGGCGATCGTTAGTCATTTGATGGTCAACGGGTGATTGAAACTATGGTGGAAGGACGATCGCGATCGTACTCCGGCTAGGGATGGGACAGACTCGGTCAGAGAGCGAACAAAGACGAAATCCGGAAGCCGTACATTTCCCTTCAAGAAATATCGGACTTTTCGATTCGTTTTTGTACTTTGATCTTATTGGAAGGGTCAATCGCAACGAGTGCTAGCAACGAGGGCGAGGGCTCTGTTGTCCAGTTTTTCTTGCGATTGACCGGTGTCAAGAAACGCGGCTACGATACCGCCATGGACCGACTTTTTCTGATCGATCACTCTTTGAAAGACACCGGCGGGCACCATTTCGACTACGTGCGAAGTGTTGCTGATGCCGCACGTCAGTCTGGTCGGAGCGTGACCATCGGTTGCCATCGAAAACTTGCCCGCACGAAAGGTCCAGTGGCGACGGAGTCACTGCGGTCGCTTCAGCAGCTGGGCGATGTCCGGGCCGTGTTTCGTGAAACGGTTTATCAGGGTGATAGCTGTTTGGCAGGGTTGCGTCGCGCCGCACGAGCAAAACCGCTGCCCGGCGACCAATCCGATCATCCAAGTGCCGGGTGGCGGCAGGGGGGGACTCGCTGGCTGAGTTCCGCTAAGGACTTGCGGGTTCAGCGGCGGCGGAAACGTATCACCCGTTTATTTACAGCAGGATGCAGGGAGTTTTTTCGCTTTCAGGCGCCTGTGTCGGGTGATCAGGTGCTGGTGGCTGCATCGTCGGAGTTGGAAGTGGCCGGTGCGGTCGATTTTCTGGCGGCTCACCCAGCCGGGTTGAGGGCGGAATGGCATTTTCTGTTTCATTTTAATTTATTCGACGGCTGGACGCCCGAGTATGAATCGCAGCGAGCGGCGATGGTGCGGACTCGCAGAACTCTGATGATGGCGATTCGGAAACTGCCTGCTGGATCGATGCGATTTCATGCGACCACCGAAACTCTGGCCGACCAATTGAATCATCTTGGAGTGGCTCGGTTTGCTCCGCTGCCCTACCCGATTTCCAGCGACTTCCTGCCAGCTGAAGAATCGATCCCTACCATCGCTGCCTCACGGTCCGTTCAGCAAATTGAATCCGAATCTAATTTCGAAGCCGAACCCAAAACGGAACCGGTTTCGCTGGTTTGTGCCGGTGCGACGCGGCGCGAGAAAGGCCAAGCGACTTGCTTGCAGGATTTGGTGGACGCGATCAGCGAGCCGTTGTTGCATGCGGGAAAGGCAAAATTGTTGGTGCAACGCCCTAAACAGAAACGTTTTGGCAAGCGACGGCTGGAACTGACGCTTGCGGATCGTGCTGCTGGTTCGCGGGAATCTAATTTCGCTGCAATAAACAGTAACGCGATCGAGTACTTGGCTCATCCGTTGCCGCGTGCCGAATACCAACGGTTGCTTCGATCGACCGACGTGGGCCTGTTCTGCTATGACGCTCGATCTTACTTCAGTCGCTGCGCGGGAATCTTGGTCGAAATGTTGGCTTGCGGAAAACCGGTAATCGTGCCCGCAGGAACCTGGTTGGCCGATCAGATTCAGCAACCCATTGACCAGCATGTTAGCGACTTTCAGCGGCAACATAAGTCGCGGTGCCAGTTTGAGCATGCTGACTTTCAGTTTGATCGCGGCAACGTGCCTGGGCCGAGCGGCGTATGGTCCTTCGACAAGAATTTGCATCCGTTTGCCGCTGAGGTGGATTGCGAAGCAGGAGATCAAGTTGCGGTTGCTCGTTTCGATTGGCACTGGCCTCGCCAGCACGGGTTGTACGCAAGAGTGGAGTGCGTGCAGCTTGATTGCGACGAGAACGTGATCGCGACGACGGCTCAAGCGATCGGCGTGACACGCAGCAGCGGTTCGCCTAGGTTGCTGTTCCGGTTGCAGCCTGAGTGTCGAAGGCTGAAGTTCCATTTAACCAACGCGTTTGGTAACGGCACGATCACGATTCGAAATTTTTCGATGGAGCTTTACTCCGCCGGGTCGGTAGCGACTCAAACGCCCGTTGGAGCCGTTGGGGTCATTGCGGCCAGTGCTCGCGATTTGCCGGACTGTGTGGCCGAGGTGGTGACTCATATTGTCCACTACCGACAATCGGCTGAGGCTTTTTCGCACGACTGGATCAACCGGCACCATCCACAGCGAACGGTGGACCGGATTTTCAATCGCCGGACCAATCGCCGGACCTTGTCGGCTCGCGTGGCGTGAAAACCGAGCGATTTCGAGTACAATGAAGGGGTCATTCGGGGCGTCGCTTCGTGATTTTGTTGATGTTTGAATAGGATTCCAATGAATGTTCTGGTCGTGGGTGGCGCGGGCTATATTGGCTCGCACATGGTCAGGTTGCTGGCCGCTGACGGGCACCGTCCCGTTGTGCTGGACAATCTTTCGACCGGTTTTCGCCAAGCGGTGACCGTCGGCGAACTGGTTGTCGGCGAGATGAACAATCGCGAACTAGTCAAGCAGATTCTGAGCGATTACAAGATTGATGCCGTGATGCACTTCGCTGCGTGTGCGCTGGTGGGCGAGTCAGTCATTGACCCCGCCAAGTATTATCTGAACAACGTGTCTGCAACGTTCGAGTTACTTGAAGCGATGCGGGAAGTCGATGTCAAGCGAATTGTGTTCTCAAGCACGTGCGCGACGTATGGAGAACCCAAGGTCGTTCCGATCAACGAGCAGACTCCTCAGCAGCCCGTGAACCCGTACGGATTTACCAAGCTGGCGATCGAGCGAGCGTTATCGGATTACGCACACGCTTACGATTTTGGTTACGCGGCATTGAGGTATTTCAATGCTGCAGGTGCTTCGCCCGATGGAAGCATTGGCGAAGATCATGATCCCGAATCGCACTTGATTCCTATCGTGCTGCAAACGGCACTCGGCCAGCGTGAACAAGTGACGATTTACGGAAGCGATTGGAGTACGCCCGATGGAACGTGTGTCCGCGATTACATTCACGTTGACGATCTCGGGTCGGCTCATCTTGCCGCGCTTGAACGTTTGAAGTTGGGCGAGGGGTTGTGCGTGAACCTTGGGACAGGAAACGGCTTCAGCGTACGCCAGATAATCGAAGCATGTCGCCAGGTTACAGGCCACGCGATTCCGGCCATCGAGGGTGAACGTCGTCCGGGGGATCCGCCGGAACTTGTTGCCGATGCAAGTCTGGCCAAAGAAAAGCTTGGCTGGGTTCCAAAGTACACCGAACCTGCGCAGATCATCAAAACGGCGTGGGCTTGGCATTCCACCAATCCAACTGGGTATGAGAAACGAACGGAAGGCTCGACCGTTGTTTGAGACCTTTTGTGCGTCGTGGATCTGCCGTTAGGAATTGTTCTGTAATGGCCACCAGTGAGTGGGCTGCTGGAACCCGCCTTCTACATTTTTTTGGCTTTGCGGCGGTTACGAAGTTCACCGTTGGCCAGAGAAATATGTTGTTGCCAGGTCTGGTAGATCAGCCAAATCGCAATGATTGCGACGGCTGCTAGCCCCAAAGATAGTAGCGACGCTCCGTCAACGGTCGAGGCTTCGGCGGTCGCGACCGCGGGGATGTCTGAGTCGGTTGAAGCGTTCAACAGGTTCAGTTCAAAAGACCGCAGCGGAGCCATTGCTTGGACACAAAACGCGGCCATAAGCACGATTCCTGCCAGGCGAATAAGTAACGTTAGAAAACCGACCACGATCAAGGCTCGTCGAGGAAGTTGCATGAGGCGATGACCAAGCCTAGCTCAGGGTTTTCGGTGCGTCGGTAATTGGACAGATTCGATGGGTTTTTCGAGGGAATCGCAATATTTTTTGCCGAACTCGCCCCCATTTCAACGGCAAGATCGTTACTGTCTGGTGTCAGGTCCGGGGCGGTTGCTGCCAATGTACGGTTGCCATGTCGCCACGACGTGAAGAAATCGTGGTCTGAAGCTTTGCGTTCTGCCGGCAATCGCGTGAAAGCAAGATGCAAAACCACGACTCTCTGTTTTGTTGGAGTTGGAGATGATGTGTTGCGTCGGGAGGGAACAACCGATGTCGCCTCGTTTCGATACGACCCTTTGGAGAATCGGCTTGGACAAGGAATCCCCTTCGCGTCGACGAGGAAGCCGCCTCGCTTTAATTCCCTTCACTTAAGTGTTAAAGATCCTGTCCCCCGCATCGCCTAGGCCGGGACAGATGTAGTGCTTGTCGTTCAGGCCGCGGTCGATCACGCAAGTGTGGATTTCTACATTCGGATGCGCGTCACGAAGTTTCGTGATCCCTTCAGGGGCTGCGATGATGCATAGCATTTTGATGTTCGTGACGCCCCATTTTTTAAGTGCTTCGACTGCCATACAGGCTGATCCGCCGGTGGCCAGCATGGGGTCGAGCACGAATGCAATGTCGACGGGATTCGCGGGAGGCAACTTGCTGTAGTAGTGAACCGGTTGAGCGGTGACTTCGTCGCGATAAAGTCCAAGGTGCCAGACTTCGGATGTTGGAATCAAGTCCAGTATCGGTTCGACCATCCCGACGCCGGCTCGCAGGATAGGCACCAGCCCGATGCGAGTGCTCAACTGCTGCCCCGTCGTCGTTTCCAAGGGCGTGATGACTTCAACGACCGTCGTTGGCAACTCCACCGTGGCCGAATGAGCCAACAGCATGGCGAGCCGTTTGACTGACTGGCGAAACTCGGAAGACGGTGTTGTTTTGTCACGCAAGCGGCTCAGGTGGCAATGAGCCAGTGGGTGGTTGATGACTTGAGGCTCGGGCATCGTTAAGTTTCCGGACGGAATGATGAGCGCTTCCAGGTCGAAAGCAAAATCAGAGGCAATGCGCAAGAAATGGCGACGGCGGCCGGGAACCAACCGTGCTCCGTCGAGAAACTTCCCAGCACGGAGTAGGCGATGGCGATCCCCAGATTGGCAGCAATGACGGGAGGGTAAAATCGGCGAGCAGGCATCCGTTGCAAGCCCGCCAGCAAAACGCTCGCCTCTGCCAGCACCGGAATCGCTCGACAAATCGTCAGCGTCCATGCGTCGGTCGTGCCGTGAAAGTTTTGGAGTGTTTCGATCATTTCAGCTTTGGCCAGGCGGTTTGCCAGCGGCGGTCCGAATACCCGGCCCAGCCAGTAGCCGATGACGCAGGACAGGTTCAAACCGATCCAATTCACCGCTAGGCTAGGAATCGCGCCCAATGCTCGTCCGGCCCACGTGCAAACCACACTCGACGGGATCGGCAGCAGAATGTCAGCGGCCAGCAGTCCGGTGGTGACAGCAGAAACGGTCAGTGGTTGAGCCGAAACAAGCGACTGTTCCAGCCACGCGATGACTGTCGACTCCATCCACGCTCCGAACATCACAAACGGAACGATTGGGATCAACAAAGCGATCGCAATCATCAGGATCGGAGCCAGTTGAGAACTTGCTGAACGCATGAACTTGCTGAACGCATCAAGGATGGGAGAATTAGGTTGGCGGCTCGTTCGAATTTGGCAACCCTCATGTTACGTTATGAAGCTGAAAGTCGCCACGGGAAGATCAAGTGAGAGCAAGTTTGGAACGTGCAATCTCAGCACGCAGATTGACAACGCGCAGATTCACGGCGAGTTTGGGCTTGCTGTTCGCCGTCTGGCTGAACGTCGTGGCGGGTTGTCGCGACGCGAACGAGTCCGGCATCGACGCGGTCGTGGTAGGGAATTCGATGGCTCCCGCCTGTTGGGGCGAACACGCGCGAGTGAAGTGTGACGAGTGCGAGTTTTCGTTTCGCGTTGGTCGGCAGAAAGATAAGCTACCTGAAAAGCTGGTCTGCCCGAACTGTGGTTATCGCTCGATCCATTCGTCGAAGGCTGATCCACAGCCGGCTCAATTGGTCCGCGTTGATTCGCAGAACTCGGCGTCAAGCAGAAAGCTTGGGCGGTGGGACATCGTTGCGATTCGTCCGAGCAAAGGTCGACCTGCGATGATCAAGCGAGTGATCGGATTGCCGGGTGAGTCCATCGAGATCGGCCACGGCGAGGTTTTTGCTGACGGTGCGATCGTTCGGAAGCCGCTCAACGTCGCGCGGGAAATGAGAGTGACCGTGTTCGATTCTTTGTTTGGCTCAGCTGAGGTGTTGCGCCGGTTCCTGCCTCAACATGGTGCGCGCGATTGGAAAGTGATGGATGGGAGCTGGCAGTTTTCGCCGTCGAGTGGATCGAGCGGAACTCAGTGGTTGGCGTATCAGCAATGGCGTTGTGTTGCGAACCGACTCCCTCGTGCCCAACCCGTTCCGGTTGAGGATTGGTATGCGGCGAACGTCGGAATCAATCGAGACTTGAACGTGACTCACGATATTTGGGCCTCGCTTGAATGTCAGATTGAGGAAAACGGTCGGTTTGATCTGAAGCTGGATCGTGGTTCGGCATCGCATCGTTTTGCATTGGATTTTGCCACTAAGAGTGTCACGTTCGACGGGCGAAGCTACCCGATGCGCGACTCTGGCTTTTCATCGTCGCGGGTGGCTGCGGGATTGAGCGTCGTGGTTGAAGTTTGCACTTTTGATCGACAAATGACACTCTTAATTGACGGAAGTGAAGTCGTTTCCGTTGACCTGACGGCGGCTGATGGTCGGGCGGAGGCGGCGTCTTACGTTCAAATCGGTGGAGTGACATCGAAGTTACGGATAGAACGATTTCGTCTGTGGCGAGACATTTACTATTTTGACGTGGTGCGTAACCGGAAATTGGATGGATCTATCGCGTTGCGAGCGGGCGTGGATGAGTACCTGTTGATGGGAGACAACGTGCCGATTTCAATTGATTCTCGTCATTGGCCATCGCCAGCGGTTTCGGCGGATCAGATTCTGGGAACTGTGTCACTGGAGCATTAATTTTTCGGCTGTGCGTGCGACCACAACCGTGTAGGAGATCAAACCAGAACCTGATACCCTGAGTATTAGTGATGATTCTGACACGTGATTTTCGGCGAGCGTTCCATGGCAAAAAAAAGAAAGAAGCGACAACCTTTCAACGTGCCGAGTGATCGAACGTCGGAAAAAAAACCGGTCTCCAGTCGTGCGGCGTTCGATGCCGATGGTCAGGGCGGAATCTTCAATTTCTTTCGTGACTTCGGGGTGCGAGAAACGATCGAGTCCGTGATTGTCGCGATCATCTTGGCAATGCTGTTTCGCGGTTTCGAGGCAGAAGCATTTATTATCCCGACCGGTTCCATGGCGACATCGTTGCAAGGTCAGCACATGGACCTTGAATGCGGTCACTGCCAGTTCCGATATCGGACCGGAGCGAGTCGGTCGGGGGTGTCGTTCAACAACGAAGCACAAGTTTCAAGTACGTTTTGTCCGATCTGTCAGTTCGAAACGAAGATGCGGCCGAAGACGGTTGCCGACCATCGCTCGAACAATGGCGATCGAATTCTGGTGAACAAGTTTGTCTACGACAATCAACCACCTGAGCGGTATGACGTGATCGTGTTCAAAAATCCCAACAATGGCAAACAGAATTACATCAAACGACTGGTGGGATTGCCGGGAGATAATCTGCTGATCGAGAACGGTGACATCTATACGATGGAGCAGACTGATGAATCCTCAGATACGTGGACTAAGTCGATCACCCGGAAGCCGCCCGAAAACCTGCTTTCGGTTATGCAAGTGGTCGATGACACCGATTACGTCGGGCGACAACTGCAGGCGGTGAATTGGCCTTCACGTTGGAGTACGTGGCAAGACGATGTCCGAGTCGAACCGCAGATGACTCAGGGTGTGCCCTCGTATCACATTGATGCAGCCGACGGAACCAAGATCATTCGATATCGGCATCTCGTGCCGTTGAAGGAAGAGTGGGATCTGATTAAGGAGAGCAAGCTGCCGCCTCGTATGGCAACCGGTCAGGCTCCACGAGGCCGGTTGATTGGTGACTATTACGCATACAATGATCGGTGGTATCGGTTCAAAGACGAACATGGCCAACGAGCCGTCCCGGAGTTGAGCCTTGGGCTGCATTGGGTTGGGGATTTGGGGTTAGAGACTTCCGTGGATGTCGAATCGGATCAAGGTACGCTGATCCTTGATCTCGTCGAAGGAGGTGCTCATTTTCGCTGCGAGATCGATGTGCAAACCGGTCAGGCAGCGCTAAGCTGTGACGACCCGGATGTCCAGTTTGTTGACGACCAACGGGGCACGGTTGAGCGACCATCCGGACAAACAGATTTGAAGGGCGCGGGCTCGTATCGCATTCGATACGTGAACGCGGACGACCGCTTGAATCTGTGGATTGACGACCAACTGGTGGACTTCGTCGGAGCAGAGTATTTGCGAGACGAAGTTCCAGTTCCTGCGTGGTCGGAAGAAGATCCAGGCGACGCGGAGCCGTTAGGAATCGGATTTTCCAAAGGCAAGATGACCGTAAACCGTTTGATTGTCCTCAGGGATGTCTATTACACGTCGGTTAAGGGAAGAAACAACACTCAGATGTTGGGCAATGAAACAAATTCGAATCCCGAAGTTATCCAGCGATTGCATCAAAGTCCTGAAAGTTGGAGCGATCCTGCGACGATCGAGTTTTTCAAACGTGAAAAACAGCACGATCGACCGATGTTTGTGTTGCAGGATTTTGAGGACGACCGGTTGGATCAATTATTGCCCTGCGGAGACAACAGCCCCAACAGCCTTGACGGTCGAGTCTGGGATGGTCCAAAATTTGTCAGTCGGGAAATGTTGATCGGTCGAGCGATGTTTATTTACTGGCCGCACACGAAGAACAAACCGATCCCGTATTTTCCTAACTTCGAAAGCATGAAGTTCATTCGCTAGTGAACGTTTTTGCTAGTGAGTTCATTCGCGGCATTTCTTCGCAGACGCAACCATGGAAGGATCCGACATGCCAATTCTTGAAGCAGACGGACTGGTGAAAATTTATGGCCGCCGAAGAGTGGTCGATGGCGTGTCGCTGCGCGTCGAGCCGGGTGAAATCGTGGGACTGCTGGGGCCCAATGGCGCAGGAAAGACAACGTCGTTCAAGATGATGTGCGGATTGGTCAAGCCCGATCGAGGCAAGGTTTATCTGCAAGGTACGGACGTGACCACGTGGCCGTTGCACGAGCGTAGTCGTGAAGGCGGCATGGGATACCTTCCTCAGCAGTCGAGCGTTTTCGCAAAACTGTCCGTTCAGGATAATCTGCGGGGGGTGATGCAGTTGCTGGGCTTCGCTCGCAAGCGAGTCCGCGAACGGACGGAGGAATTGCTTGAGCAGTTCAAGATCACTCACATTCGAAAATCAAAAGCGGGCTCGCTGTCGGGCGGTGAACGTCGGAGGCTGGAGATCGCTCGATGCCTCGTGTCCGAGCCTCGGATCATCATGTTGGACGAACCGTTTGCGGGGATCGATCCAGTCACGGTTCAAGGAGTGCAGGTCGTGATTCGTGATCTTGCCAGAACTGGGATCGCGATTTTGATCACCGATCACGCTGCCCGCGAGATTCTTCAAATCACGGATCGAACTTACGTCGCCAGCGAGGGCAGAATTCTTTGCAGTGGGACGGCGGAGGAAATCGTCAGTCACGAACAAGTCAAACAGAAGTATCTCGGTGAGATAGGACTGCCAGTTGGCGTCGGCTCGGCCCGTGAATCTGCACCGGCGTTGGCTCAGGCGGCTCATGCATTCAACAGAACAGATGAGTCCCACGTGGATGAAGTTGATGGGGATTCTCGTCCGAAAATCGTGTTCTCGAAACCTCGATCGTCCCGGAAAGTCGAGGCACCTTTCAAGGCGACGGATCTGGAATAAAGCGAGCTTTCACGCGACGGCTGGCACCTGCGAAACAGTAACCTGTGGATTTCTGAAACGTAAGACGATTGGCGGTGAAATCCGTGGGTTTCGAGTACTCAAGTCCGTCATTTGTTTCTTGGCGAGTGCTTGACGTTTGGTCAGAACTGGCAGCCAATTCGAGAGAAATCGGGATTTCGTTCCTCGTAAAACCGATTTTTTTGGTTTCCGTCGCAGCCGAGCAAACAGCCGCGCGTTACGATTGAGTGAACCGCGACTGGTTGGCTGATGCCGTCGCTTGCCGATAACAGATCTGAAGCTCAATCGACTCACCGCATGTGATCCAATTCCTTATGCCGACCACACTTCCCACTCATTTTCCAACCGTCGATCAAGTCGGAGTCGTCGAGCGCGCCGCGCGGTTCACGACACGCAGTATTAAAACAGCAGCGAAGATGCAAGGCCTGAGAATGGTGCTCAGCATGATCGACCTGACGACGCTCGAAGGAATGGATACGGCTGGCAAAGTGAAACACCTCTGCTACAAGGCCCGGCATTTACATGACCGAGTGGAAGGGCTTCCAACGGTTGCTGCCGTCTGTGTGTATCCAAATTTTGTGGGGCTGGCCAAGCAGAAAGTGAACGGAAGCGGGATCAAAATCGCTTCCGTTGCGACGGCGTTTCCCAGTGGCAACAGTTCGTTGGAACTGAAGCTGAACGACGTGAGAATGGCAGTCGATCACGGTGCCGACGAAATCGATATGGTGATTTCACGAGGACGATTTCACGCGGGAGACACGCTGTATGTGTTCGAGGAAATCGCTGCGGTCAAAGAAGCGTGCGGCAAAGCTCGACTGAAAGTGATTCTTGAAACGGGTGAACTTGGAACGCTGGACAATGTTCGAAAAGCCAGTGACATGGCCATCGCGGCGGGAGCCGACTTTATTAAAACCTCGACCGGCAAGATCAAGCCAGCCGCCACAATGCCAGCAACGCTAGTCATGTTGGAAGCCATTCGGGATCATTATTTTGCGACAGGCAAGATGGTGGGGATGAAACCTGCCGGAGGGATTTCAAAATCCAAACTTGCGTTGCACTACCTGATCATGGTCAAGGAAACGCTCGGCATGGCGTGGCTGGACAATCATTGGTTCCGTTTTGGAGCCAGCTCACTTGCAAACGATGTACTTATGCAATTTGTAAAACAGCAAACCGGCGCGTATCAGTCGGCCGATTATTTTTCACTCGATTAAATTTGTTCGATGAAGCGAAGGGTTGAATCGAGTGTTAAACAAATCGTTCCGAAAACCTTTGCCCTGTCAACTGTACACCTTCGACCAACGTCCTCTTTCCACTTCATGCCATGACTACTGTTCTGCCAGACGAAAACGCTCAACCTTCCTGGGAGCTCGCTCCAGCGCCTGAAAGTACCGATCACGTCAACTTGAAGCCGGCGTACGATTTGTTCATCAACGGTGAATTCCGACCTTCTAGGTCAGGCAAGCGTTTTCCTTCGATCAATCCAGCAACGGAATCGACCATTGCTGAGATTACTGAAGCGGATGAATCGGATGTGGATGTTGCGGTGAAAGCAGCCCGAGCGGCCCACGAAAATGTGTGGTCAAAGATGCCCGGAGCCGAACGAGCCAAGTACATTTACCGCATCGCTCGGCTGATGCAGGAACAGGCTCGCGAACTGGCCGTGATCGAAACGATGGATGGAGGCAAGCCGATCCGTGAGTCACGCGATATCGACATTCCGTTAGCAGCGGCTCATTTCTTTTACTACGCGGGCTGGGCGGACAAGCTGAATTACGCCTTCCCCAATCGCCGCCCCGAATCATTGGGCGTTGCCGGGCAGGTCATTCCGTGGAACTTCCCGCTGTTGATGGCGGCTTGGAAGATTGCTCCGGCGCTGGCGACAGGTAACACGGTCGTGATCAAGCCGGCAGAAACGACATCTTTGACGGCCATGAAGCTGGCGGAAATTTTTCAACAAGCCGAACTTCCACCCGGCGTTGTGAACATCGTCACCGGACACAGCGAAGTCGGAGCCGCGATCGTCAATCATCCCGATGTGAAGAAAGTTGCTTTCACGGGAAGCACAGAAGTTGGAAAGATTATTCAGCGATCGCTGGCAGGAACAGACAAAAGTTTGACGCTTGAACTGGGAGGCAAAGCGGCCAACATCGTTTTCGAGGACGGCGCCATCGATCAGGCGGTCGAGGGGATAATCAATGGGATCTATTTCAATCAGGGCCATGTCTGTTGTGCTGGCAGTCGCCTGCTGGTGCAGGAATCGATTCATGACGAACTGATTCGCAAGCTAAAACATCGAATGGAGTCTTTGATTGTGGGCGATCCGTTAGACAAAAACACGGACATCGGAGCAATTAACTCGCGCGAGCAGCTGAACACAATCAATTCGTACATCCAAATTGGGAAGGACGAGGGGGCTCAGTTTTATCAACCTTCCTGTCCCGTTCCAGACAAGGGATTTTGGTGCCGCCCTTCTCTGTTCACCGACGTTGCTCAATCGAATCGCATTGGCCAAGAGGAGATTTTTGGACCGGTGCTGACGGCGCAGACATTCCGCACCGTTGCCGAGGCGATTCAGAAAGCGAATAACACGCAGTACGGATTGTCTGCCGGTGTCTGGACTGACAAGGGTTCGAAAATCTTCAATCTGACCAGTCAGATGCGAGCCGGCATCGTGTGGGCCAACACTTACAATAAGTTTGACCCGACGTCACCATTCGGTGGCTACAAAGAGAGTGGTTTCGGTCGTGAAGGCGGTTTGCACGGACTGGCAGCGTATTTGAAAGTGTAAGTGTTCGGTGTTCGGTGTTCGGTGTTCGGTGTTCGGTGTTCGGTGTTCGGTGTTCGGTGTTCGGTGTTCGGTGTTCGGTGTTCGGTGTTCGGTGTTCAAAAACTGCGAAATAACATTCGCTAGAGTGAAGATGATTGACTGATGTCAGGCGAGACGCGACGACACGCGTATTTCTTTCAGCGTGTAAAGACAAAAAAGTGACGAAAAGATGACCAAGAAAAACGAAAAAAACGTAGTCAAAAAAGACGCGATTGACTCGGATCGTGTGCCCGTCAACAAAACCTACAAGTTGTACATTGGCGGCGCGTTTCCTCGGACGGAATCGGGGCGATTCTACAGCCCGGAGATTGATGGTCAGTCGCTGGGAAGCATTTGCCTGTCGTCACGTAAGGATCTTCGCAATGCAATCGTGGCTGCTCGTTCGGCTCAAGCCAGTTGGGGCGGACGCACGGCCTACAATCGCAGCCAGATTCTTTATCGGGTCGCAGAAATGCTCGAAGGTCGCTCGGATCAGTTTGTTGCCGAGCTGAAGACGCAAGGGCTGAGTGGCTCGCGGGCGAAGCAAGAAGTTACGATGGCGATTGATCGCTTGATTTATTACACCGGATGGTGCGACAAGTACCAGCAAATTTTCAGCAGCGTGAACCCGGTTGCGTCTTCTCATTTTAACTTTTCGGTACTTGAGCCAACGGGGGTTGTGTTTTTGGTCGCGTCGGAAGAAAGCCCTCTGTTGGGTCTGATTTCTGCGATTGCGCCGATCATTGCCAGCGGCAACACCGTCATCGCGCTCGCGTCAGAATCCAAACCGCTTTCGGCCATCACGTTGGCGGAAGTCCTGCACACGTCCGATCTTCCGGGGGGAGTCGTCAATCTGTTGACCGGCAACGCAGATGAGTTGGTGGAGCACGCAGCCAAACATTTGGATCTGAACGCGATTGCGTTCGATCGTGATAATGAACAGCAGTTGGAACTAATCGCTCGCGAAAGTGCGGCGAACGTCAAACGAGTCCGAAAGCTGTGTCTTGATTGGACGGACGCCGAATCGGCCAACCCCTATCTGATTCACGA
>CALFWL010000219.1 GCA_937928215.1 uncultured Pirellulaceae bacterium
ACACATTAATCATTACGACTCAGGATCCACCGTCAACTCAATCACCTACTGCCGACACCATCGTTTCTGAAAACGCGACAACGTCCGCGATGACATCACTCACCGCAACACCTTCGCTTGCGGCAGCGATCCGCCGGACGATCGCCGAACCGACAATCATGCCATCACAATAAGGCTTCAAAGCCGCGACCTGATCGGGACCGCTGATCCCAAAGCCAACGCAAATCGGAAGATCCGTCTGCTCACGCAACCATTTCAAGTTCTCGGTCAGCTCAGGCGGTAGCTCCGTTCGCTCGCCCGTAATCCCGGTGATCGAAACGTAATAGATAAATCCGGTCGTCGTCTTCGCAATCTCGATTGCTCGTTCGCGCGGAGTCGTCGGGGTGATCAGCTGAATCAAACTGACGTTCCTCTCGGCACACCTCGTGGCCAATTCTGCTGACTCATCGACCGGCATGTCCGGCACAATCAACCCGGAAACGCCGGCCGCGATCGCTCGATCCAGATAAGCTTCCATGCCCATTCGAAACACAATCGCGTAACTAACCATGGTGACAACTGGCATCTTCAAGTCGCTCGAAACGCTTGAGACCGTTTCGAAGATCGCTTCCAGCTTTGTTCCAGCGTTCAACGCCCGAGTGTACGACGCCTGAATGGTTGGACCGTCAGCAATCGGATCGCTGTAGGGAATCCCCAGCTCCACCAGATGGCATCCCGCTGCGTCCAGCTGCTTCAGCACTTCCGCAGTGAAACCTAAATCCGGATCGCCCGCTGTGACAAACGGCATGAAGGCTCGCTTGTTTTCGCTGCGAAGTTTTTGGAATAGTTCGTCGATTGCCGACATGAAGATTGGGCTTTCAAGTAGTCAGTTAGTTTGATTATCGAGGACTTCGCTTCGGCTTCCGCACATTCGGCTGCCTACACACGTTCCGATTTAAGCCGCTGAATTTCCGCCGCGTCTTTGTCGCCTCGTCCCGACAGGCAGATCACAACAATTTCTTCCTTGCCACGTTCGGCTGCGACTTTCATGCCGGTCGCAATCGCGTGAGACGATTCCAAAGCCGGAAGAATGCCCTCGGTTCGCGCCATGATATCAAACGCCGCCAGCGCTTCGTCATCCCGGCAGCTGCGATATTCGACTCGACCCGTTTTCTTCCAATGGCTGTGCTCAGGACCAACCCCCGGATAATCCAGACCAGCCGAAGCGGAATGAACATCGGAAGTCTGGCCGTCACCATCCTGCAACACATAACTAAAACTGCCGTGCAGCACTCCCGGCTTGCCAAAGGTCAAACTGGACGCATGGCGACCCGCGGTATCGTCAATGCCGCCCGCCTCCACGCCGATCAAAGGCACATCGGTGTCAGCTACGAACGGATAGAACATCCCTGCCGCATTGCTACCGCCACCGACACACGCAACCACCGCGTCGGGTAGACGACCGAAACGCTCTTGGGATTGTTCAATGGTTTCGCGTCCGATCACTGACTGATAGTCGCGAACGATCATCGGAAACGGATGAGGCCCCACGACCGATCCCAAGATATAATGCGTGTCAGCGACCGAGCTCATCCAATCGCGCATCGCTTCGTTCACGGCGTCACGCAACGTACGAGACCCCGTTGTCACCGGGCGGATTTCGGCACCCATCATCCTCATGCTTTGCACGTTTGGCGATTGGCGGCGGACATCTTCTTCGCCCATGTAAACGATGCAAGGCAATCCAAAATGAGCACACGCGGTCGCCGTCGCCACGCCGTGTTGACCGGCTCCTGTTTCTGCAATGACGCGAGTCTTTCCCATCCTCATCGTCAACAAAGCCTGACCCAAGGTACTGTTGATTTTGTGAGCCCCCGTGTGATTCAGGTCTTCGCGCTTGAACCAGATCTGGGCACCGCCACACCGCTCCGTCAGACGCTTCGCAAAATACATCGGAGATGCTCGGCCGACAAAGTCCTTTAGCAACAAATCCAATTGCTGCTGAAACTCCGGATCCGCTTTGGCTTTGTAATATTCTGCTTCTAACTGATCGAGCGCGGCAACGAGCGTCTCAGGAACAAAACGACCGCCAAATTCCCCGTACCGGCCGTTTTTGTCGGGCAGATCGGCGTCGGAACTGGGAGAGCTGAGAAAAGAAGTGGCCATGGGTTAAACGTCGTCCGAGTCGGAAAAACTGTGTGGAATCCTCGATTGTCGAAGCCGAGTGAATAACCGTCAAGCCTTCGGAACATAACGGAGTGCACGCGGCGGGTTTCAGGAATAGATTCACGGTCTAAAACAGGTAACTCAACAGGAGCCAGCGAATGCGGCAAAATGGCCGAGCACACAGGTCACGCTAAAACTCGCTCAACTAATTAGAACTTCTTGTTTACGGTCGTCTGAAACCTGCCCAACTGAAACCTACAGCCTACCAACTGAAATCTATCTCATGCCCGAACTTCCAGAAGTCGAAACCATGCGTCGGGGTGTGCTCGGAATCACCGGTGCCACGATTGAGTCAGCCACTCGCACTCCATGCCCCAAACGTCCGATCGAGATCCAGCCCACCATTGGCCGGCTGAACAAACGAGTCGCCGGTCGCACGATCACGTCGGTGGATCGTTTGGGCAAACGAGTCGTAGTTAGGCTAGACTCCGATGACCGGTTGATCTTCGAGCCCCGGATGACCGGCTTGGTGCTGATCACCGACCCACCGACGACCACGCACCTGCGATTCGCTTTGCAACTTTCTGGCGGTCCGATCAAGGAACTTTTATTCTGGGACCGACGAGGCCTAGGAAAAGTCACACTGCTCACGGATCGACAGTATCAGCAAAAACTGACCGACGGGTCGCTCGGCCCCGACGCACTGGCGATCGACGCAGAACAACTTCGAGAACGCCTGTTCAATAGCCGGCGCGAGATCAAAGTCGCGTTGCTGGACCAATCCGCCGTCGCGGGAGTCGGCAATCTTTACGCGTCAGAAATTTTGCACCTGGCCGGAGTCCACCCGCAGACTCGTTGCGACAAGCTCACCCGCAAGCGTTGGGGCCTGATTCATCAGTGCATGGTCGACGTGCTGGAAACCGCGATTCGTTACGAAGGCTCGACCCTCTCCGACGGAACCTACCGCAACGCACTCAACAAGTCCGGCGGCTATCAAAACGAACATCGCGTCTACGATCGAGCGGAACAAATTTGCCCGACCTGTCAGCAGCAACCGATCGAGCGCATCGTGCAGGCTCAGCGTTCCACGTTTTTTTGCAAGCGTTGTCAAACTCGCCGGTGACAATCTCTCGGCTCCGCCATCGCGCGAATCAACGACTCCAGTGGGGCGTAACAAGAAAAATGATCGGATTCAATTTGATCTCGTTCGCGTAAGATCGCGAAGAAGCCATGTCCATCCGCCAATTTGTTTATCCGCAAGCCCTGACCGCATTGATTTCAGCACCCGCCGGGCTCGCAACGCCAGCGACTTTTGCAGCCGCCGAGGACGCGACGATGGCTGGGAATCGCAACGTGAAGCACGTGCCTTTGCCGACACTGCTTTCGACTCGAATCTTCCCGCCGTGAGCTTCGATGATTTTCTTGCACGTGGCCAACCCCAAACCGGTGCCGCCTTTGCCGGATTCGTCGGGACCAGACTTGGTCGAGTAATACGGCTGAAAGATTTTTCGCAAGGTTTCTTGCTCCATTCCCATTCCGTAGTCGCGAACGCTCAGGTCCACGAACTGCCGGGAATCATCCTGCTTCAAGCGAATCACCAGACGCCCGCCATCCGGCATCGCCTGTCGCGAGTTAATCAACAGATTCAAGATCACTTGCTGGATCTGATTTCCAATCGCGTTCACCGCCGGAACGTCGTCGAACTCCATCTCCACAACGATACGATACTGTTGCATCTCGCGTTCGAGCAACACCATGCTCCCATCGATCAGCTTTGCCAGATCGGTCGCCTCGAAGGACTCGCTGCGATTGCGAGCCATTCCCAAAACGGATTTCGTGATCCGTGCCGCTCGTTCGCCCGCCTGATTGATCTTATTGAACGCCTTGTCCCGAGTCGGTTTATCATCGTGCCGCATGCCCATGCGAGCGTAATTGATGATCGTCATCAGCACGTTGTTGAACTCGTGCGTGGTCGTGCTGACCAACTCGCCCAACGCCGACATTTTCTGGAGCTGATCGATCTGCTTTTGCAGTAACGAATTTTCTTGAGTCAATCGATCAATTTCTGCTTGCTTGCAATCGGTCACAGCGAACCTGTTTTTCGAGAGGTGGAGTGGCGGGAGCCTGAAAGTGATAGCACGTTGGGGAGACTCAACCCGTTCCTATGGCCTATCGGCGAAATCGATCTCGATGCTAAATCGCATCTTTTTTATAGTCCGACTCATCAAGGATCATCAAAAACCGCCCGTCTTGCCTGTTTTACAATCCGCATTTTCAGACGGGCTTCAACGACAGCAAACCGGGAACAGAATCGCAGGAGTCGTGACCATGAACATCATCACTCAACTTGACCACTGGATCGAATTCGCTCGTCAGCAGAACTACGAGGTACGTTTCGACTGGTTTGGAGGAACCGGCGGGGGAGTCTGTCAAGTAAATGGAAGGAAGGTCCTGTTCATCGTCCTAGTTGCGCAACCAGTAATTGCTGTCCCACCAAGAGCCAATTTTACCGGCTTGAAACTTGCGTGACCTGCCTGTTTCCCGCGTCTTCTCTTTTAAAAAAAGATCTTCCCCTGTTTGATTGACAAGTTCTCACACAGGTCATCAACAAAGGAAGATCCATGTCTGGCAAGGCCGCCAAGATTCAACTTACCGAAAAGCAACTGGTTCAACTTCAAAAGATTAA
>CALFWL010000220.1 GCA_937928215.1 uncultured Pirellulaceae bacterium
GGCAACTACACCTACACCGTCGACAATACCAATGCCGCTGTCGAAGCGCTGCGAAACAGCAGCGAAACACTCGACGATGTCTACACTTACACGACCATCGATGCCAGTGGTGCAACTTCCACCACGCAAATCACGGTCACGATCCAAGGTGCCAATGACGAACCGGTAGTCTCGATTGAATTAGGCGACAGCGCCACCGAATCGATTTCAGAAACCGACACGACATTGACATCAAGCGGGACGTTGACGGTCACCGACGTTGATTTGACGGACGTCGTAACATCCACACCAACGAATGTCATCGCGAGCGGAACGACAACAGGATTGGGGTCCAACAACGTGGCACTACTAGCCATGCTAACTTCTTCCGCAACAGTTCTTGATGCGACGGAGCAATCTGACACACTGACGTGGAACTTCAATTCGGGCAGCGAAGCGTTTGACTACTTGGCCGATGGTGAGTCACTGACGCTGACGTACACGCTCACCGTGACCGACATCGCTGGTACCACCGACACCCAAAATGTCGTCATCACCATCAACGGTAGCGCCGACGCGCCAGTTATCACCGACGGCCCCGATTCGGTCGGCCTGACCGAAACGGATGCCGGACTGACCAGCACCGGCACACTCACGGTCATCGATCTGGACCGCACCGACAACGTCACCGCCGCCGTCAATTCCGTCGTCGTCACCGGCACCGGTTCGGGCAGCGTCCCGGGAACACTCACCAACGGAACGCTGCAAGGCTACCTGTCCGTCTCGCCCACCGCGATTCTCGACGACACCGAAACCTCCGCCACGCTGACCTGGAACTTCAATTCCGACAGCGAGGCGTTTGACTTCCTGGCCACTGGCGAAACGCTGGTTTTGACCTACACGGTCAGCGCCACCGACGACAATGGCACGCCACTGAGCGATACCGAAACGATCACCGTCACGATCACCGGCACCAACGATTCGCCAGTAATTTCGGGTGGACCAGCGACTTCGGCATTGACCGAAACGGATTCAGGATTGAGCGACAGCGGAACCTTGGCGGTTTCCGACTTGGACCAAAGTGACGTGGTGATGTCTGCCGTCGATTTTGTTGCAGCAACCGGGACGGGAGCAGCGAGTCTTCCTGTATCACTGGATAGCGCGACATTGCAAGGCTTCCTGTCGGTTTCCCCAACGACCATTGTTGATGGCACTCAGACAAACGCCACATTGACTTGGAGCTTCGACAGCGGAACGGAAGCGTTTGATTTCTTGGCAAGTGGCGAAACTCTGATCCTGACTTACACCGTGAGCGTCAGCGATGATGCGGGTGCTCCGTTAAGTGATACAGAAACGGTTACCATCACGATTACCGGCACCAATGATGCTCCGATTATCACGGGTGGTCCAGACGCATCGACGCTGACGGAAACCGACGCGGGTTTAAGTGAAACTGGCACGCTGACAGTCACCGATGCTGATATGACGAACTTAGTAACCGCGGCTGTCGATGTCGTGGCAGTGACAGGAACAGGAGTGAGCAGCGTTCCTGCGTCGCTGAACGCCGCCACGTTGCAGAGCTATCTCTCGGTGTCGCCCATCGCGGTTGTTGATGGCACTCAGACGAGTAATGCACTTAACTGGAGCTTCGATAGTGGAACAGAAGCATTCGACTTCCTGGCAGCCGGCGAAACACTGGTGTTGACATACAGCGTGACCGCCACGGACGACAATGGAACGCCGGCCGGGGACACAGAAACGGTGACGATCACCATCGTGGGTACCAACGACGCGCCGGTCGAGTCAGCGATCGAGGGCATGGCGGTAATCTACACCGAGAACGATCCAGCTGTTCAAGTCACTAACACGATCACAATATCTGACTTCGATGACACTGACATTGAATCGGCTGTGGTGAGAATTTCCGGTAACTACTTTAACGGGCAGGATGTGTTGGCGTTTGCGAATACCGCGAATATTTCAGGAACTTGGGATGCGATAACCGGAACACTGACACTGGTCGGAACTGACGCCCTGGCAAATTATGAGTCGGCGCTTCGAAGTGTGACTTACGCCAACGTGAGCGACAGCCCAGACGCAGCGGACCGAACCGTCAGTTTTACCGTGAACGACGGATCCGTTAACTCCAGCTCGGTGTCACGTGTGATCAATATTCAGCCCGTCAATGACGCTCCAGTCATGCCGGTCGATGCAAGCGTATCCGTGAACGAAAACACTGTCGCGGTCGGGACGTTTGCCGGAACCGACATCGATGGCGACACGTTGACTTACTCGATCACAGGTGCTGATGCGACACGATTCAACATTAACAGCAGCACGGGTGAGGTAACCTTCCGAGACGCACCGAACTTTGAGGCACCGGTTGACTCGGATGGCGACAACCAATATGCCTTCAGCGTGATCGCAACCGACAATGGAACCGGCAACCTGACCGACAGCCAGAACGTGACCGTGCAGGTAACGGACGTGAACGAAGCTCCTTTCGTGCAGCAGCAAACGCCGGTGAGCGTGGGGGCCGGACTGTCCGTCGTGATCAGCAGCAACGAGTTGAGCTTTGCTGATGTCGAACAGTCGCCGTCGGAAATTCGATTCCTGATCACGGATGAACCGCAGCATGGTGCATTGTTGCGTGACGGGATTCCACTATCAGCAGGAGACTCGTTCACGCAGGCTGACATCTTCGCAGACTTGGTCAGCTACTCGCACACTGGCGTTCCGGCAATTTTTGACGTTATCAAATACAACGTTCTCGATGGCGAGGGCGGCGAGATCAGCGATCAGTCTTTAAGAATTGACATCGGCGTCAGTATTCCCGGCGGCGGCACAGGCGAAGGAACGGATCCGGAAGGCACCGATGACGACGACAACGACACTGACAACGACGACAACGACAATGGATCGAATGAGAATGACGACAACGACGGTGCCGGGGAACGCCCAGACAGTGGCGGCAACAACGAAACCGATACGGTTCACCCATTGCAATCACCGCGACTCAGATCGGTCGAGTCGCCCGAGCAGTTCGCGATTCGGACATCGTTCCAGCAGGATTTGAGCGTGAAAGAGTTACGGTCGGCTGAAATACTCCGCGAGATCGATGACACAGAGTTAGCCAAACGAATTCTGTTGGGGATCGCTTCCGAAAGAGCGGCGGGGCGGTCGATAGACCAATTTGATTTGGTATCGGACTCTGCTGGTTCATTCGCGAAGGACGCGTTCGGACTCTGGAAACAATTGGAGCAATTCTCCCAAAAGTCAGATGTCGACGTGGACATTCGAATGTCGGTAGGGGCGATCACCGTGCTGGGAACGTTCGGAGGAATCTTGTGGGCTCTTCGCGGCGGGACGTTAATGGCCGTGGCGTTTGCTCAGTTGCCCGGTTGGAACTTCATTGACCCGCTGCCGATCCTCGACGGCTACTACCGCCGCAAGGAGGAAGACAAAAACGAAGACCTTGCCAGCTTCTTTTAGTGCAGTTGCACTCGAGTGTAGCTACTCCAAGGTGGCGCTGTCCAACTGAATAGAGATTGAGAACTATTCCGGTAACGAAAAGAGGCGGCTTCTCGACGAACGCCGCCATTCAAACTCGAAACGCGATCTGGCGCACGTCCGTTTGACCTGATGGCATCTTGCTTCACGTCAGGTCACCCCAAGAACAGCAACGATCTTACGTACGTGGCGGAGGTGAGCGTACTGGTGCAAGGCAACACAACAAAGCCACTGATGAGCCGTCAGCGCACCGTACCATGGATGCCGGAACATCGCGTTGGAAGTGAGCGGAGCGTCTCCCGAGATTAACCAAGAAAGCTCGTCCACGCTCTTGCGAAAATCGCCAACGGCGTCCCACGTTGTATTCTCGGTGGGGTTGTAGTCGGACATCTGGATCGAGCCGCGGGGTTCAAGTCCTTGCTGCAACGACCGAATGATTTTCAACACATCGTCGTTGAAACTTGCAAGGTGTTCGATCACCATCACTACCGACCATTCGGTTGCGCGATACTCAATGCCAATTAATCGAGGAACCTTGGTCGGATGAAAGCCATCTTCCGCTCCCGCATGTTCGGCCACGTCGATCAGCTTACGACCAACGGACTCGATCAGACGCATCGTGCGAATGGGAGACGCGAAGGACGCAACAAACTTGAGACTTGTTCCCAGCCAGAATCGCTCGAGGGCGGGAACACCGGATGTTTTGGAATCGATCAACTTTCAAACCTTCAATTCCGTTCGGCCGCCTGACCAACTATCGATTTCGACAATTCACGAGCCAATTCTTCCGGCCGATCTTTGTGCGGATTGTGTTGCCATGACAATACTCTCGTCTGCCATTGAAGAGCCTCGGCTCTTTCAAGAAAGATGTATCGTTCGTCCTGCGCAGCCGGTTTGCCGTCGGCAAAAAGCCAGTAGACGGAAGGTATTTCCAATCGTTTGGGGCTATCCAGTTGGATCGCAGACTTCAGTGTTGCCAGTTGATGCGGGACATCTCCAGACGCTTTCGCTGCTTCCCCGCCGACTGGAATCAGCCAGCCATCGCCGTCTTCGTTGGCTCGCCGGGTGTACTGTTCGGCCTTCTTGGGCATGTGAGTCAGGTAGCTTTCGCCATGCTCAAGCAAGTTGGAATCCAGATAGATCAACTGCGAGATCTTGTCAGGAATTTCATCGGCAACGCCAGAGATCACTGCGCCTCCATAGCTGTGGCCGACCAATGTCACGGAATTCAACTGCTCGAATTTGATGACGTTGACAACATCTTGGATGTGAGTCTCCAGATTAGTTTTCCGGGACGCCAAGTGGACTCGTTCGCCTTGCCCCGTCAGCGTGACGCGATGGACGATACCGCCGCACTCTTTCTGTAACGCGTCCGCCGCATCCTTCCATTGATGGGCTCCTCCCCACGCTCCGTGAACGATGACAACCGTTGGTCCAGTTGTGTGTGCAAGCACTTCTGTTTCCTCAATCGCTGATATTTGTGAAATTTTGAACGAGCCAAACAGCACGATGATCATCACTTTGAATACGAGGTTTATGCCGAATGTAAGGTTTGACTTTTGCAGCATCTTTGGCTCCGAGTTAGGACTTGCGAATAAACCGGTTAGCGGATGAAAACGATTCAATTACCGATTTTGCGCCAGCGAGATGAGATTGAATCCGTAGTTTATGGTTAGGCAAGTTCTCAAGTGCGGCGATCAATCGATATGAATAATGCCTTGGTTATCTCACCGGTGTAGCACTTTTTAGTTGGAATTGCTACCGATATGCGTTACGTTCATATTATGGCCGTGGTCGAGAAAACTGAAATTGGGTGTCCACGACGGTATTTTGTCGCGAAGAAAGAATCATATGTATTACGTTCTTATCGTTGATGACTCGGACGTCGATCGTTTACTGATGGAAGGCCTGCTGAAAAAGGTTCCCGGGTTCGAGGTCATTGGTGCGCGAGATGGTGTTCACGCGCTGGAGCAACTCAAGGCGTGGTCCATCGATATGGTCATCACCGATATCCAGATGCCTAGGATGGATGGCTTGCAACTGATTGAAGCCGTGCGCAAAGACTATCCCGATATCCCGGTCGTGCTGACCACTGGGATGGGTAGCGAGGAAATTGCGGCGGTCGCTCTAAAGTCAGGAGCCGCCAGCTACATCCCGAAATCTCGCTTGAACAAGATGTTGATTTCAACGGTCGAAGAAACGTTCGACATGTTAACAAGCGAACGAAACTACAATCGGCTGCTGCAACGATCTTCAAGAGCGCACTTCGAGTTTTCTCTGGACAACGATCCGGCGCAGATTCCTGCCTTCGTTGATTTTACTGAGAAGATGCTCAAGGGCGTGGCACCGCTGAATCGGACCGAACGACTACGCGTTGCGATGGCGGTCAGCCAGGCGCTAAACAATGCACTCTATCGAGGCAATCTTGAGATTGGTGCTCACTACAAGATTCCGACGCCCAATTCTCCCGGTGGGGAATTCGAACAGATCGTGTCCGAGCGATTGGATTCAGCTCCATGGAAAGACCGCAAGATCTTGGTCGCGATGGAAATTCGAAAAACCGGATTCGGCATCCGAATTCGTGACGATGGCCCTGGGTTCGACACATCGAGTGTTGGTTCGTGGAATAATCCAACATTACGTGGAGTGATTTTGATGAAGTCCTTCATGGACGAAGTCATTTACTCGGGCAACGGCAACGACGTTGAAATGCGTCTGACGTTTGCGCCCGGCGGCGCGGCAAGGCCGGAGAAACCAGCAGCGCCTGAGAAAGTGCCTGTCAGCGAACCAGCGGGAGAAACGGTCACCTCAACGGTCGCTGCTCCTGTGAAAACCGAAAAGAAACAGTCGGGGAAGGTTCACGGGACGCTGACTTGCCGGCGGACTCAAAAACTGATTCCGATGAACTCCATTAAGTTCGTAATCGGAAGACGCCCCACTTGCCACTTGGTTTGCGATTCGGAATCGGTAGCGTCGTTGCACTGCCTCCTGTTGAACGATGGCGGCAACTGGTACGTGAAGAATCTTTGTGCGTCCAGCCCGGCAAAAGTAAACGGTGCCCCGTTCGATTATCTGGAACTGTCCACGGGCGACGTGCTGACCGTCGGCGATCAAGAATTCGTACTGCACACTTAGGCTATGTCACGCTGGTTAGCCTTCTCTGTTGGCGGGTGAGAATTCAATGCGGGTGAGAATTGTCACCATTGTTGCGCGATCCTCAAGCTGCCTTGTTGATACGCTCCCGCTCATCCGGTGCTAACACGATGTCGTGGACAATGTTTAGCACTTCGCGATCAATCCAATAGTTGACGTGTCCGCGACAGCCAACCGGATGATTGCTAACCTTGATGAGCGAGCCTTTTTCGGTACCCGTTCGATCACAATTTTCCGGAGCAGGCTGATACGGACGAGTTTGCTCCAGCCAGTTGGTTGCCGCACTTGATTCGACCTGAAGTCCTGTTTGCTTGTTGGATTCATGTCGGTTAGCGTTTTGAAGAATCGGATCGAAGTCAATCTCTGTTCCAACGGGATCATCGATGCGGAATATATTCGTCCATCGATCGACGCGACGACGTAGCGACGACCAGTAAGGAGCATCCAACGGGGGATAGATGTGACTGAAGTAGTGCTGATACAGATTGCTGAACGGCGATCCCATCGTGACCAGCTTGACGCTGCAAAATTGATTGTTCAGCCAAGAAAGCTCAGGATCATTGAGTACCTCGATGGCGATCTGAGTTCCCTGGCTGTGAGCGATGACGATCAGTTCCGGTCGTTCGGTCATGTTGTCGCGATAATGAGTCAGAATCCGTTGCATCCGAGCGTGGATGACTTGTCGGCGACTGAAGAACAGGTTGCCCGATTCGAATGTCGTTTCGTTGATGTCAAATTCGTCGTCATCATCCAACGCGTCTTGAACGTTCGTGGGCCGAAAGTAAAAGTGATTGACAATGTCCAGCACAATGTCAAACACAGGATGCAATCGAGGCAAGGCAAAAGCCAACAGAAAACCTACCGGTACCAGAATCGCCATCGCGTATTTGTTGGATTCAGCCATCAGCCGACCGATCCAGTAATCATGGTGTGAGTGCCCCAACGTTTCCAGCGTCTCGATGGTGATGACCAAGCTGACGCCAACGGCCGCACACGCCGCCAGCACCAGTTGCAATCCGCCATGTACGATCAAGCGTGGGCCACGTGAGCCGGCTAGGAAACGCTCAACCGTTTGGCCGGCTCGCCATCGTAAGAAACGAATCGTCACGACTGCCGTCGCGATGACAACCGCAAGACACATGATGAACTGGACTCCCAGCAAAGGAACGGCTTCATCAAACACGTCAGCAAAATCATCCAGCCGTAAGAACTTTTTCGCACTGGCTTGGGTGGTCAGCCACAGCATGGGGATTGCTTGTCCCCAGACTCCAACCGACAACAGTGGTAACAGTAGTGCGATATGCAACGCGCGTCGATTTGCGTTTGGGCGCATGATCGCCATCAGCCAGCAGACTGCCATCGCGAGCATCACCAGAATTTCACAAAACCACAGCCACCCCAGCAGCACGACCAGAACACGGCAATGCCCGATTAAACTGAGTCGACTGGCCAACGCCGATGATTCGTGCTGCCGATCGGCCAACCCAACGGCTTGAAATATCATCAAGGCAAACATGAATGCGGAAGTGACGCCTAACCAGAAACACGATCGCTCAATCACACGATTTCGAGTCACCCTCCTTCCGATCAACGCGACGACCAACGCAAAAATGCTGCAAGCGAAGATCACGACCTGGCTCCACTTTGCTCCTTGCCAAGAATTCGGCCACAGAAATTGAGAACCCGAGATGGTGAACGCCAACATGCCTAGAAACAAGGTGACTGCCAGTACCGGACCGTGGAGGATTCGGCTGCTGATCAGACCCAGTTTCTTCAACCATCCGGCGCTGGTTCCGGGCTGGTCCGCAGCGACGTAGGCAATGTATCGCAACCCAAACAGAATTTGAAACAGCCCGAGGATCATTCCTGGAACGCCGGTGACGACTCGAGACACATCGCCCCAAAACACCTCGGCCAGCTTGACGTTGTTGCGACGCATTTTCAAATCGCGGACGTGGACGGGGAAAGTTTGAATGAAACTCGATTCATTCGCTTTCTCATTCAGCCATAAAACGCTATGACTTTCCTTCAATGGTTTGGATTCAAGGGCAATTGAACGAGCAAACGCACCAACGGGCTCGCCCGGTTCGGGATCACCGACACCGTGAACGACAACGATCAACTGATCGACGGGTTGTTTTGTTTCGCTCATGTTATTCGTTACATGTTTCGCAAGATATTCGTATCTTGTTGGTGCAACATAAATGGAGTGATTCTCATGCGATCGCCTTACGACTGACGCTTCAGGGGGTGCGTCGCGACGGGCCGGAAATCGAAGTGTCCAGTTGGAGCTTAGCGAAATAGAGGGTTTGGATCAGCATCGATCTGCTCCTGCCCGCCTTTTGGGGAACCGTGGTCCGTCAGTGGTAATATCAGGATTGGAGCGTGGTGGACATCGGCAGAAGTCCGGTAGCTCAGCTGAGTCCGGGATTTCGGGCGAAATCCACGAAGGATTGCCCAGAATGCATTGTCAACTTCAATTTCGTCTCGCAGTTGCAATTGAGACTATTCGTACCTAAGATAAAGCTTGTGGTCGACAAGGGGTCCTAGCGGTTGGGCTTGCTCCAAGTTGGAATTTCTACCCGCGTCCTGCGTTTTTTAGTTTTCCACCAAAGGAATGAAATATGGCTGATGTGTTCCAAAAGCTATTGATAGTTGCAGCATTTGCTGTATTTCAGGTTGGCACCGCAATGGCGCAGTTGCCGCAGGAGCCGAGAGCACCCGACGGTATCGCCCAAATATTTATAGACCAAGAGACCGGAGAGATCGCTGTTAACATCGGTGCCGGCTTGCAGATTTTTGGGCTCGTAACGTCAGAACCGTTCTTCAACAACGCTGTAGCGGCAGTCCCTCTACAAGCAATTGACCCCATTCCTGATTTCCCTCTAGACCTAACAGAGGGGCCCGGTACTCAGAATGACCCTAGTGCCATCGGGGTCGTCAATACGTCCTTTTTACCAGTGGGCTTTTTCAGTCTTGGAAATGTGGTCGCAGCTAATTTGACGGAAGCAGATTTTGCAGCTGTCGACTTTGAATTCCGGTTTGATGGTCCGGGTAATGAAGATCCCGGAAATGGGTTTAGCTCTCCGGATAACATCATCTTTGTTGATGGGACTACTGGGATTCCTGAGCCCAGTTCCCTGAGTCTACTTGCCTTGGCTGGTGTAGGGATTTGCGTTCGTCGCCGTCGATGATTTGATCGCGTCCATTGAAATTGAGCTAACACATCGCCCGCCAGATTGAATCCGGCGGGCGTTTTCTTTGCGCGATCTCCGGGGGGGGATTTTACTGCACAAACGCAAAAGGCCGTCATCGCCCCATGAACGGCCTCTGGATTTGAATTCAGCAGTGATGGCTTAGTTCGACTGTCGCAGAAGTTGATTTTACTCACGTTTTTGGCGATTTCTGATGTGCCATTTTCGAGGCAAGAGTCAACGATTCCTAAAAAACAGCCTTCGCGTAGCGAGATGATGACGAAGTGCGAAAGACGAACTTAGCAAGCGGAGCAGAGCCCGGTCTGGTAGTGTGCAACGTCTCTCAAAATTCTATCGACGTCGTCGACGAGCCGCAAATCCAAGAGCCGACAGTGCCAACAGGCTTAACGAACCGGGCTCAGGTACGGGAGTAATGATTTGAAAACCTTCTGCAATAGCATCGAAGCCACTACTTTCGCTAAAACCTGCGGCGAAGAAAACGGTGGCGGCATCCGCCGTTTGGCTGAACTGAGCATCAAACGCTTCTGGAGTCAGCAAGCCGGCTGGCAACAATGGCCCCAAGTTGAAGGGAGCAACGCCAGCGACACCGTTTACGAGCATGCCACCAACAAAACCTCGAAGAATCCCGTTGGTGTTTAAGTAACCAATTCCAGATTCATTATTTTGGGCGGGTGTAATTTGTCCCAACTCGTCAGTTAGGGGTATCAAAGCACTGTTGATAATCTCTTCACCGTTCAGCCCAAGTAAAATGGCCTCCGCCCCGATAACGAGGGTGATTTCACCGGTGGTGGGGTCGTAGTATGCCGACGCACGACCTGGGACTTCGGTCTGCGGGATATCATCGATGGTGCCGAAGAATGCTCGGGTAGGGGCGTCAAGCATCACTTGAGCTGTCGCGCTACCGCTGGTTGCCACAACAAGAGCGGCGACAGCAACGATTGACAATATAAACCGTTTCATCATTTGATTTCTCATTCCTTATTCCTCACGTTGAAACGATCGTTTTGAATTTTATCTTTTGATCGAATCAACGCCGAGCACTCAAAAAGGATCTGAATCGGGCGAGGGGGGCCAAAAGCCAGTGTGCCGGATATCAAACCAAACGGACTACGTACGGTGGACCGTCCCGCAAGCTTGCCTCCCAGAAGTGGAATGGGATGAAGATAATCACACCAGAGAACAAAGACTTTCAATGAAGTCTTCAGTCTGAACCACCTGAAGCGATTCGGACGTGTTTTTCCGATTGTCGGGATCCGTCCCAAGTTGACGGAAGGCTCTGTCCGCGAACGCGATCGGGCAGGTTTACTTTGTTGACCCTGCGCGGCTGTTCGGAATGCGGTTTGAAAAATCGCTCAAATTCCCTGCAACTGACTTTTACGCCTTGCTCGCTTGGCCCCAAACTTAACAAACCAGCGACCGAAACCAGACGGTTGGAACGCACGAGGCACTGTCGCCACGCACACATGTACCTTGCTGTCAACGCTAGAAGGCTCGGGCTTGTCACAAAGAAAAAAGCAAGGGCAGACGATTACGCTTTCCCGCAAGCTGGGCTCACGCGATTGACCAACTACAGCAGCGTCTGCGACTGAGGGTCCAAGGCGACTCCGCCTGTCAGTGCGGCAAGCTTTTCGATGACCAGCAACAATCCGCCAGGATCAATAATCTCGTCCGGTGCGCCACCTTCCGAGGTCGCTTGTTCCTGAAAATGAAATACGTCAAACCGAGCATCGCATTGCTGAAACTTCTTCAGCTTATCGCGGTCATCGCCGGTCAGCGTCATGGTTCTAAATTCGAGCATCAGGTTGTGGATCTGCTCGATGACTTCCTCGCCAGTGACAAATGCAATGTCCATCGCGGAAGAATCCTGTGGAGACTTCACCGTGACCGAACCAAACCGTCCGTCGACTTCTCGAATGTTCTCGACATCGTATTTCGAGCCCAATTTTTCAAAACAGCTTGCAACTGCTTCGATCGTGGGACGATCCTCAGCATTAAGATACACGAAAAACGTGTCACGGTAGATGTAAGATTCATCTTCAAACAAAGACATGGACGCACTCCCATCGCCGAACTGAAGGCTCGGTCGCAACTAAAAAATTTCACTGATCGGTATCAGTCTACCCAGCCTGTCGATTGTGCAACACTAGGGATGAACTCAAGTTGGCGCCAACTATTCCGCTGCTAATTCTTTTGATCGAGTCGTGGCAGCCGAGACAGCGGAAACAATCGCCTGATAAAATCCGTCGGCTTCCAAGGAATTCAGGGCGGCGAGCGTGGTCCCGCCCGGGCTGGTAACTCGATCCCGCAAGATCGACGGTGCTTCCCCGGTTTCCAATACTAATTCTGCCGCTCCGAGAACCGTTTGCACCGCCAGAGTCGCCGCCACGTCATTTGACAGACCTTCGGCCACTCCGCCTGCGATCAAAGCTTCAATGAACCGAAAAACATAAGCGGGCCCCGATCCAGAGACCCCGGTGACTGCATCGATTTGATCTTCGGGAACCTGCACGACCTTGCCAACGGACTGCAACAATTCGTTGACCCAAACAACATCGTCAACGTCAACGTTTACACCAGCCGCAATGCCCGAAGCTCCTTTGCCGATCAGACAGGGCGTGTTCGGCATCACTCGAATGACTCGTTTTGCGAGGGTCAATTCTTCAATTCTCGAAATCGTGACCCCTGCCATGATCGAGATCACCAATGGATCACACGAACCACCGTCAACCGACGTCAACGCCTCCGCAGCATGCTGAGGTTTAACCGCCAGCACGACGGAAGCGGATCGTTCAAACACTTCCTGATTGGAAGCACCCCTCGTTGACCGGCCGGATACCGAACTCTCGAACGCAGCCAACGCCTCGTCTGAGGGATCGGAAACCACAAAGTTCAGCTCAGGGAAGTCTTTTGCGATTCCTCCGGCCAATGCTTGCGCCATTTTTCCAGCGCCGATAAATCCGATGGTTTTCAAGGTTTCATACTGGGGCTGAAAGAGAACGTCTGTACAACGATAACCCGGTCCGTGATTCGCCGCTCATTCGTGAGACGCCGATGCTGTCGAGATTGACAGCACGTGACACTGGCATTTCCTACTTCGAGTATGCCGCAAAATCCAACGTGAAGCAATCGCTCTGGACGCCAAGTCTTGATTTTGAAACACTCCGACGCCTCGGTTTCCGAGCGAACTCGAAATCAGCAGAAGACACTGAATAATTGGGACTTTGAATGATGAAATCCACAACCATTTGCCTAGCGCTTTTGGTTGGCCTGACGGTCAGCAATCGCGTGCACGGCCAATTGTTCAAGAATTTGTTTGGCGGTGATACCAACCAGTCCCAACCGCTTGGCTACGAGCCGTCGGCTTTGGGAAGCTTGAATGAGTCAACAGAGCAGCAAAAATTTCGATTGCCAACGTTGCCATCGCTCTTTAAACAGCAGGATCCGCAAAGTGACGTACTGGGGCGAGGCGATATGAGCGGGCTATCGAACTTGGTGCCAACACCGCGGCTTCCTGCGTTTAATCAGTCGAATCTGTTGGATCAATTCAATTCCAAATCGAAACAGATGATCGATCGCACGACCGATTGGGCTCGCGACAAACAGCAGCGGCTGAAAGAAAAAACGTTCGGGCGACTGGGGGCAACCAATCCACTCGGTTTCCTGAGCGGCTCGGCTCCACCATCGACTCGGGAAGAACGAACAACTCCGATGAAGCCCGGGCCGACCGGAAATCGATCGATCGAACGAACCATCAATTCAGAACTAGCTCAGCCCTCGACGATTCCTCCGAGAAAGCCAGACTACTTCGCTCCCCCGAAGGTGATTCAACCTGCTCAGCCGCCCATTCGAACGGCATCAAGCCCCGACGGGCAGCCTGCCATGAGATTCTGAAACGGTATGATGAACCGAGTGCGGACGCCGGATGAACCGAGTGCGGACGCCGGATGATCCGAGTGCGGACGCCGGATGATCCGATCGGGCCGTTCTGATCCGCGGCTCCGATCTAAACTTTGTCGGAACGGAACTTTAGTACGGCTTGGGCTTGCCAAACAAGTAACCCTGAAACGTGTTAACGCCCAACTCGATCAGGTAATCTCGCTGAATGGGTTCCTCGATCCCTTCGACCACCAGTCCCATTTCCAGCTCTTTCGCCATACTGACCAAGGTCCGCACAATCGCACAGTCAGATCGGTTGTGGGGGACGTCGCGAATCAGGCTGCGATCAATCTTCAGCGTGCTGAAGGGCAGTTGTCGCAGTCGAGAAAGATTCGAATAGCCGGTGCCGAAATCATCGATCAGTAAGCGGATCCCTCGTTCGATCAGCTTTTCCAGCAATTGATTGCCAGCCGACCGATCATTCATAGCCAAAGTCTCCGTCAATTCCAGCGCGAGGCGGTGATGCGAAACCCCCGTCGATTTGGTGACACGGTCGATCATATCCAGAAACCCGTCGTCCAGAATCTGTTGGCCTGAAACGTTGACGGAAACATAAACGTCATCCGACGCGTGAGCCGCGATGAATTCACACGCCAGACGTAAGATTTTTTCGCCAGCCTCAACGATCAGTCCGTTCTGTTCGAGCAACGGGATGAACTCTTCCGGTGACACCCATTCATGTGCCCCTCGTTTCCAGCGAGCCAGCGATTCATAGCCGACCACGCGGTCCGATCCATTTTCATGCACGACGATCGGTTGAAAGTAAAG
This sequence comes from uncultured Pirellulaceae bacterium, assembly GCA_937928215.1. GTDB lineage: Bacteria > Planctomycetota > Planctomycetia > Pirellulales > Pirellulaceae > Mariniblastus. Next base: position 14,562 of record CALFWL010000220.1, read on the forward strand.
TTCAATCTGATTCTGATCAAGCGCGTAAACGAGGTCTCTCGCCAGCAGCAACTTTCTTTCTACCTCTCGACCGATCGACGGTTCAAAAAACTGCACGTAACCAGAAGGTTTGGTCCGCTTGCCCGCGTGCATCGCCTGATCTGCCTTGCTGAGTAGTTCCCCGCAATTCTTGCCGTCACGCGGATACATCGTGATCCCGACACTACTGGAAATTTCTCGTCGGGATCCTCCCAACTCGATTGGCATACCGATCATCTCGTTGATTCGTTCGGCAACTCGCCCCGCTTCAACGGGATCCGAACTGGAAAGCAGCACGACGTATTCATCGCTGCCGAACCGAGCCACCGCCGTCTGGCCTCGGACCACTTGGCGAATCCGCGTCGCGCAAACACGAAGCAGGTGATCGCCAGCCTGATGCCCAGAAATACTGTTGATTGCCTTGAACCCATTAAGGTTGATCAGCAACAAAGCAAACGACGTGTCATTCTGCCGCGAGACGTCAATGCAATCGTTGATGGACGCTTCAATTTGGGAACGATTCATCAATCCGGTCAACGGATCGAACGCAAACGCCAATTGCGATTGACGCTCGGCGACTTCCAAGGAAAGATTCGCTTGGTTCAATTCGGTCAGGTCTTCGATTGAACCAATCAGGCAATTTTCTCCCGTTGGTGCAACCGATCGCGCGAGATGAATTCGCAACCATCGCGAACCAGCGGGCGACTGAATGTCTTCATCCGATAATTCGCGTTCATACGCACAAGCGACACCGGATTTCAGCGTCGTCTGTTCAGCCGTCGAATCAAACAGGCATTCCCCCGATTGGAGTTCAAAGTCCTGGTAGCCGAGGATGTGATCTCTCGAAGAACCGACCAATTCGCAAAACGTATCGCTGACCGCGATCAGCTCATGCTTCTGGTTTTTCAGAAATGTTGGGGTCGGAACCGCATCGAAAACGTGATGCCATCCTGGCAGCGCGGCGACAGAGCGTGCGTTTGCCAGGGTCATGAGAGCCTCTTCAGAAAACAGTTCACGGGGCGATTGGATGATCCGCCTAGTTGGGCAGCGCTCTATCCATCATTCGAACCAACCGATCAGCCGCTTGGTCGTCAACCACGAATGCATCGCCAAGCCCGGCCAAACGCTCGAACGGCAGGGGAAAGTGTTAATGTCCGATCAGCGCGTTAGTGCGGAACACGAACCTACTCGTTTTCGGGGTAAGGCCGTGGATATGATGAGCAAAATGTTGAATTCGTGAACGCAAGGCAGCAAGGCTAAGGAATGAACCAATCTGATCGTCAAAACCGGAAGCGTAACGCGGCAACTTTGTACGCAAACGGCCTCTCAACGATGCGATGTGACCCGTATGAGCAGATCGTGGGTGCAGATGCTAGGCAGGGATCGCAGGCGCAGATCAGTCAAGCGTAACCATGTTGCTTAAACCACTCCCAAGAGCCCTCCAGTGAAGGCAGGTAGTCGCTAATTTGATAGCCGAGTTGACCGATCGCTTTTGCACTGCTGTACCAGTGATGAATCTGTCCCATCGCGGTCACGGCGGAATTAAGTTGGGTTTCCTCCGTCGTGAATCGCCCCACGAGGTCGCCGATTCGGCCTGCCGATTTTGCAACCCAATTCGGGAGTTTCCCAATGGGCG
>CALFWL010000221.1 GCA_937928215.1 uncultured Pirellulaceae bacterium
GGTACCGGCACTGGTTTTGATATCGACCCGTCACCAGTTTCAATCCACGCGCCCGTGAGGGCGCGACGTGGGCATGGTGGCAATGTCGACTAAGCAACTACTGGTTTCAATCCACGCGCCCGTGAGGGCGCGACTGGACACCGACGCGTTGGGCAAGTCATGGGCGGATGTTTCAATCCACGCGCCCGTGAGGGCGCGACCGCGGCATTGTAACTGCTGATGGGGTAAGGGCTAAGTGGTGAACTTTCGCGAACGTGACGGGATGACGACAAAATTGATCACGATGGGATCAGTATATTTGCGATCGTGCGTGTTTGAGCGAGCGAAATCTTGATCGCGAACCTCGCCCACTTTCGCACCGAACTATGGGTTCGCGATGGCCAAATTTTTCCGATCTGGAACCGTCAGATGACCAGCGGACCTTCCATGTCGGTCGATGGCTTGGTGCCGTGATGCTCGACCCGACGTTGATAGTTGGCTCCCAGATAGTAGAAACGCAAACTGTCTTCATCTGGATTAAACTCAGTGCACAGCTTTGCCTTGCATTCGGCCCATTGAGCCGGATCCACCAACAGTTCAAACACCGAATTTTGAACTCGTTGGCCATAGTTCAAGCAAGTCTTGGCGATGCGCCGCAAACGTTTGCGGCCCGCCTTGGTGCTTGTGCTGACATCGTAAGTGACCAGAACGTACATGAGCGATCTCTTCAGGAATTGTGGAAAACGGAATTGCCGAATGGGTGTGATTGGTTGTCGATGTTGTGTGGCAACGCCCGTGGCTTGGTGCCAAACGAGCCGAGGATCGAACGGGCATGACGATTGGTCGATCTTGCGGTGCGAGTACTTTTGGAGCGACAAGATTCAGTCGTTGATGGGCTAAAACTCACTCGCTGGCGCGTCGAGACCCAGTCACTGGCGTGTCGAGCTAGTATTCTGGCTCATTGCTTAATGAGAGGCCGTCTTGGTATCGTTGGCTCGGCGACGTCACCGGCTGGTCGAGTGGCAACGTTTTCCCGCGCGAGTCCTTCGCACTCGAGAATCAATAAGTTGCCGGACGAAATTGATTCAGCGCCGATTTTACAAGAACGAAATGAAGTGAAATCAAATCTGGCAGTTGTTGTTGGCAAGTGCTTATCTCCAGATGAAAGGCGGGTAGGCGTTGATGTCGCCTCGCAGGTAGCGGGCCAGCAGACGAGCCTGTAGGTGCAGCAGCAAGCCGATGGTCGTTTTCTCTTCCAGAAACGGATGCGTGATCGTGTCTTGTTTCCGTTTTTGATAGGCGGCCAGCACTGTCTTGCGAGGTTTGTCTTTGAGCAGCACTGCGCCGCTGTCGGTGATCTCAAAATCTTTTGCTTGGATTTGACGACGATTGATCAACGACAATGCTAGGCGGTCGACGATGAACGCTCGGAACTCTTCAATCAGATCAAGAGCTAGGCTCGGCCGGCCGGGGCGATCGCGGTGCAGAAAACCGACCGCTGCATCTAACCCAGTGGCTTCGCAGGCGCTGCGTGCGTCGTGAGTGAGCATTGAATACAGAAAGGACAGCAGGGCGTTGATGCGATCAAGCGGAGGCCGTCGCGAACGTCCCGAAAATTCGAAGCCCTCGGCTTGTGCCGACAGCATCTCATTGAAGACGCTGAAGTAGGTGTTGGCGCTTTCGCCTTCATGGCCTCGCAGAGAGTCGAGCGATGACGCATCGCGAGCGGCTTGCACGTCATGGGCCATCCGTTTGGCGGTGGTTTGCAGTTGGGCACGAGCGTCGGTGTCTTTTGTGTCGCGGGCGGCTCGCAGCAGCACGCTGCGGCTGTTGGCGACTTTGGCAGCGACAAAGTTGCGAGCGATGGCTAGGGTCGATGCGGGGTCGTCCGCTTGACGATATTGTTCGCGTCGTAACAACACGTTGCCGGGTGAGAATCCGGTGACGGCTGCCAGAAAGCCACCGTATGGCGTGAGAAACGAGAGTGACACGCCGGCCTTGGCACACGCGGCCATCAGGGGCGGACTGCAACTGATGTGGCCGAAGCAGACGATGCCGTCGAGGTTATGCAGCGGCAAGCGGAGTCGGTTTTCTTGTTCGATCCGGACGACGACGGCTTGACCGTCTTTCTTTAGATAGGCTCCGTCGGTGGTGACGAACAGGGTGTTGAGGTGTTTCTTCATGAGGGAGCGGTTTTTGGTGTGAGTTTTCGGTTTGAGGTTTTCGGTTTGAGGTTTTCGGTTTTCGGTGTGAGGTCAGGTGAACTCAAATGGGTCGGTTTCGGGCAGGGAGCCGGTCGTCGCAAGATTCAATTGTCGGTCGGTCCAAGCGTTGGCCCCGGTCTTCAATCGCTGGCTGTCGGGTAGACATAACTCAATCAGGGAACAGTTGTCGCACTTGGGCTGACGAACGGCGATGGGCGTTTCGCGAGCATCGATCATGGCTCGCAATCGAGTGATCGTGTCGAGCGTTTTCTCACGCAGGGACGAATCGAGTCGTACTTCGGTACGTCGCTTGCGTTTGCCGTAGTACAGATGGCCGAGTTCAATCTTCACATCGAGCATTTCCTCAAGGCACATGGCTTGCGTGCAAATTTGGACTCGGTCGCTATCGTCTTTTTTGGGTTTGCCACGTTTGTATTCGACGGGCACGACGCGGCCGTCAGGATGGAATTCGACCACGTCGGCTTGCCCGATCATGCCCAGCTTTCTGGAATGCAGCCACAAGGAGCGAGCGACTCGGGTGCCATCGACCACTTCGCGCGAACCATCGTGAGCTTTTTCATGTAATTGATTCCCTTCGACGGTGAAGACGTTTTCTGCCCACAGGCGTTCGACATGAATCAGAGCGCACTGACGTTCGCAGAAGATGAGGTGCTGGAGAGCGGAGATGGGGAGGAGTTGATCGTCGGGGAACATTTTCGAGGTCGGAGGTCGGAGGTCGGAGGTCGGAATGAGGAATGAGGAATGAGGAATGAGGAATGAGGAGTGAGGAGTGAGGAGTGAGGAGTGAGGAGTGAGGAGTGAGGAGTGAGGAGTGAGCCAATCGTTACGTTTTGAACCTTGAAAACCTCACACCGAAAACCGAAAACCGAAACCTTACTCAAACTTGATATTGCCGGGGTTCACGTCCGCAATGTAGACGCCGAAAGTTTGAACGTTTCGAGGATGCGTTTGACGTGGGGCCAGTTTTCTTCAAAGGCTTCGGATTTCACTTCTTCCCAGTCGGCCCAAACTTCGGGTGAGTAGTCGGGTGGTCGATCGAGGTGAGCGCCACCAAAATCCAAACAGAACGGTGGGCTGACGATGGTCATAGAGATCGCCAGTAAGCCGTCGTCGCAGCTGATCAATTGGGGAACCATGTGTCCTCTCATCTCTTCAATCTGCAAATCTCGCAGTCGGAGAAATACGCCAGGTTCACGGTTGTAGGCGATCTCGCGATCGTGAAACTTGACAGCAACCTGGTCGATGCGGCTGGATGAATGGGATGGAATATTGACGTATACACTACCTTGAGTCCCATCGCCCAAGCGTGAATCGAT
>CALFWL010000222.1 GCA_937928215.1 uncultured Pirellulaceae bacterium
GCTTACAATCATCGTTATGACTCCCGACCAATTAAATTCGCTGGTGCGTGAACAAGCCCCTTTTGTTTTTGATAGGATGTTCAGTGCAATGGATAAAGTACGTGAGCGGATGGAGCGTGCCTGCTCGGCCTTGAAGCAAGCAGGAGTGCCGTACGCGGTGATCGGTGGAAACGCGGTCGCCGCGTGGGTAGCCACCAAAGACGAAGGTGCCGTGCGGAACACGCAGGATGTCGATATCCTGCTCGATCCAAACGACGCCGACGCCGCCACCGACGCTCTGGCCAAGGTCGGATTCCATCGCATCAAAACCATGGGCGTGACGATGTTCTTGGACGGTGAGGATGGCAAACCCAGTCAAGCAGTCCACGTGATCTGGGCAGGACAAAAAGTACGCAACGACTATGAGGTTGCCGCACCGACAATTGATCAGGCTCGAGACATCGACGGCAAACAGATCGTGGAACTGGTCGAGCTGGTTCGAATGAAATTGGTCAGCAACCGACGTAAAGACCAGGTTCATGTCCTCGACATGATCGGCGTTGGGCTGATCGAGGCAAGCTGGTTGCCGTCCTTCGAACCGTACTTGGCCGAACGGTTGCAAACCTTGCTTGACGATCCAGACGGGTAATTCCTCAAACCCGGCACCACTTCGTCACACGTGAAGTGCGATCAGGTCGTGGCGATTGCTTTGTCACTAATATCCTTGCGACACCATGCTCCATCCCAACGGATGCATTTGACGGCCTTGTAGGCTTGAAGTTTGGCAGCCGAGATCGAATCCCCCATCGCGGTGACTCCCAGCACGCGACCTCCATTGGTGACCACGTTCTGACCAGCGTCATGAGTTGTCCCCGCGTGAAAGACCTTCACGTCCGGCAATTGGGCCGCTTCCTCCAATCCGCGAATCACTCGTCCTTTTTCGTAAGCGGTGGGATACCCCTCCGAGGCCATCACCACACAAATACTGGGACGATTGTCCCACTCCAGTGGCCCGATCTGATCTAGACGTCGGTCAACCGTCGCTTCGATCACATCAATCAAATCCGTCTTCAATCGAAACAGCAACGGCTGGCACTCCGGATCGCCAAAGCGAACGTTGTACTCCAAGACCCTCGGGCCCTGTGGTGTCAGCATCAGCCCGGCATACAGGATGCCTCGAAACGGATTCCGCTGTCGCTTCATGACGTGAACGGTCGGGACAAGCACGTGTTCATCCACCCAACTGAGCGTTTTCTCATCGATGGAAGGAGTCGGACAATACGCTCCCATGCCGCCCGTGTTTGGTCCGGCGTCGTTGTCATGAGCCCGCTTGTGGTCCTCGGCAGGAGGCAAAGTCAAAATCGTCCGACCATCGGTGATGGCCAAAATACTGGCCTCGGTACCCGACATGCGGTCTTCGATAATCATCCGATCGCCAGCCGATCCGAATTCGCGCCGTCGAGCGATTTGATCGATCGCTTCGAGCACTTCATCTCGAGTGTTGCATACGATGGCTCCTTTGCCTGCGGCCAGACCGTCGGCCTTCACAACCAGCGGCACATCGTCAGGCGTTTCCGAATACCGCTCGTTCACAAAACGTTCCGCGCTCGAGGCGTCCCGGAATTCGTGAAAGTCCGCGGTTGGCACATCGGCCGATCGGAGCACGTTTTTGCAAAAAACCTTGCTGCCTTCCAACTGAGCCGCTGCTTTGCTGGGCCCAAAAACACGCAAACCTTCGGTTTCGAACGCGTCGACGACTCCCATGCACAACGGGATCTCCGGCCCGACGACCGTGATGTCGATCTCGTTTGATTTGGCAAACTTGACCAGACCCGCAATGTCATCGGAAGCGACAGCAACGTTTTCGCAATCGATGGCCGTTCCCGCGTTACCCGGAGCCACAAAAACCCTGTCAACCCGAGAGCTTCGGCCGATTTTCCACGCCAGCGCGTGCTCGCGTCCGCCATTGCCAACGACCAATACTTTCATTACGTAATCCGCTAAACTTAAGTCCGACTGACAGCCTGTCCAACACCGGCTTGGCGCTCTCTGGGAGAGAGCTGAGTTGTGGCAACAGCCACGCAACGTTTGGAGCAGGCTCTAAACCGCAAGATGATATTCGGTCCCGGTCGAATTGTCACCCGCGTCGCCCTGCTCAACACTGGATCATTCGCTCAAATGATGACCGCCGATCTCCCCACAGAAAAGTCTTTCTTTATCCGTATTGATGCGAATCGAAAGATCTTCGTTCACGTCCTGCTGGCGCTGCTTGTCGGCTTCGCCCTGCCCTGCGATAAGGCATTTCCACAAGCATCTGACTCGGATCAGCCATGGGCCAACGTGAGCGGAAGAATTTTGCTTGAAGGGAAGGTTCCCGAAATCCCCCTCGAAAAAATTGACGGCCACAAAGACCGCTCCATTTGCTTGGTCGACGGAAAAATTCCGACCGACGACAGTTTGGTGGTCGACGAAACGGGCGGGCTGCGAGACGTATTCGTAATCCTGACACCACTTGATTCTGAGACCAAAATCCCGGTTCACCCTTCCTACCATAAAGCGGCAAACACGACCTTGGAACTGGACAACCGCAACTGTCGCTTCGTGCCTCATGCGATGGCCGTGATGACAGGACAATCCATCCTGTTGAAAAACAGCGACGCCGTTGGCCACAATTGCAAAATCGCGTCGTTCAACAACGAACACAATGTGAACTTACCCGCAGGAGGCGAAGCGGAAATCAAACTTGAGCTGGCTGATCGCATCCCCGCCAACGTCGCTTGTGACATTCATCCTTGGATGGACGCGTTAATTCTAGCCAAGGATCATCCCTACGTCGCGATTACATCAGTGGATGGGTCATTCCAACTGAAAAATGTTCCGATGGGAAAATGGAAACTTCAGTTCTGGCATCAACGGTTCGGCTATCTGCGAAAGCTGTCCGTCCCTGGCGTTAAAGTCGATCGCAAGGGGCGAATTGATTTGGATCTTGCTGACGCCCAGGCGATGGAACTCGGTTCAATGAAACTGCCTGTTTCGGCAATCAAGTAGTTATATGGCGGGCGCGGCTCCTTCCAAACCGATGATGCAGATCTAGGGAGGGTGCGGCTCCGCCCAAGCCGATTCATGCAGACCGAGGGAGGGCGCGGCTCCGTCCAAGCCGATTCATGCGATGACTAACTCACACCTGTGCGACAATTTGACGGCATGACGGTACATCCGCGTTTCGCGGGTAGAATACGGTGGTGCATCGCCACCCTTCATTTCAGGAGCCATCTTTGAAACGCTGCTCGTCATTTTGCATCCTCGCCATCGCGGTTCTGGCCTGCGCTGCGTGCGGCCCGGCGGAACCGATTGAGTTTCGCTACAACGCGGTCGAGCAGCTGAAGCAAGAACGCTTATTCATGGACGAGGGCGAACATTTTCCGGATTCGTCACGCGAAGAAGTAACTTCGATTCTGAAAATACTGTTCGGCACGCCCGATCGGCCTCAGCGCTCGGATGAAGCGGCGGCGATCCTTGATCTGACTCGCCTGAACATGGCAGCCGGCCCTGTCGAAAGCGAAATCGACGGCACGCCTCACGGTCTGTATCGCGAACACTGTGCTCACTGCCACGGGATTTCGGGGGACGGAGCGGGAGCAACCGCCGCTCTGCTCAATCCGTACCCGCGAGACTTTCGGTTAGGGAAATTCAAATTCAAATCAACGCCCTTGCGAACGCCTCCGACCGATCGAGATCTTACGCGGATATTGCACAACGGGATTCCCGGCTCCGCCATGCCTTCTTTCCGCCTGTTACCCGATGAGGAAATCGCCGCTCTGGTTGACTACGTGAAATACCTGTCGATTCGCGGCCAGCTTGAACGAACACTGCTCGCGGAGATCAGCTCACTCGATGGCGAATCGTTATTTGAAATTGAACAAAGTGAAACAGCTCCGGAAATCGATTCCATGTCGGCTGACGAAGTGCCCGACGCAATCGGACCGGAATTCTTGGAAGATATCGTGGCTCGATGGCAAAACGCGGACGAACGAGTCACCGCAGTCCCTGCCGCACCTGCCGGATTTCAGATCGGACACGCCGACCACGGTAACCTCACGTCCCAAGGCCGCGAATTGTTTTTCACCAAAGGCAATTGCACTCAATGTCATGGCGAGACTGCTGCGGGTGACGGTTCAACGGTGAATTTTGATGACTGGACCAACGATTGGCTGAAAACACCTGGCATCGATCCTTACGATCGCGAAAGCTGGAAACCGTTCATGGCGCTCGGAGCCCTGCGGCCACGTCCGGTTCAACCGCGGAACTTGAATCTGGGCGTCTTCCGAGGCGGTGACGCAGCCGAAGACATTTATCGCCGTATCGCCAACGGTATCGAAGGCTCGCCCATGCCAGCCTCGGCCGCACTATCAAGCAATGAAATCTGGGCGTTGGTGGCTTATGTCAAATCACTGGTCCACGCCAACGATAAATTTTCCAAGCCCTGAATCGGACGACTCACATGAATCGATTCTGGAGCATCCTGTTCGCCATTGTACCGTTGGCGGCGTTCGTCGTACTTTCGATGGTTTGCCTGAAACTGGTTCCGCTGTCGACGATGGGTTTACCTCAACCGATCAACGCGCCCGGTCAGTCGATCGACTTTCTGTTTCGATTGGTACACGGCTTGTGCGCGGGGGTTCTTTTTTTTACCAGCATCACCATCGTATGGTCGTTGTGGCAGAGCCGATCGGCAGCAGGCGGCACTCGCCGCGCGGCCTACATTAAATCAAATTTACTACTCGAACTGGCGTGGACCGCCATCCCAGGAGCTTTGCTGCTATGGCTGGCCTTTTACCAAATGGAAGTTTGGTCCGACACGCGGCTGAACCAACCGACTCAAATCATCGGGCAAGAAACGGTCGCGGTACCGCCGCTGGTGTTGGTCAAGGCTAGGCAGTACGGCTGGGAGTTTCATTACGCGGGCGCCGATCAGCAAATCAAGACAGCGGATGACGTGTACATTGAAAACCTGCTGGTGGTTCCCGCCAATCGCGATGTTGTTTTGGAACTGGAGAGTCGCGATGTCATCCACAGCTTTTTCGTTCCTGAACTGCGGCTGAAACAGGACATCGTGCCGGGCATGAGCCATCGTGTGTGGTTCAACGCGAATCCAGCCGACCAACTTGAGATTCTATGTACGGAACTGTGCGGCGAAGGACACTACCGCATGCGAGCCAGAATGCGCGTCGTCGCTCCGGCCACGTTTGACTCATGGCTGGACGCAGAAGCTCGCAAGAACCAGCCAGCCGAGTTTCAATGATCGCTGGCCGCACCACACACCACACACCACACACCACACACCGAAAACCGAAAACCGAAAACCGAAAACCACACACCGATAACCGAACCCTGACCCCTTCCCCTCTCAACCCGTTCTCCACTCACCACCGCGTCATCGGTTTGTGGTACCTCTTCTCCTGCCTCATCTGGCTGGGGATCGGTGGGCTGCTGGCGCTGGCGATACGCTGGCAACTCGCGTGGCCGTGGTCGAACATGCCGATCCTAGGAAGCTGGCTGTTTGCCGATTCGGGAGGCACGATCACGCCCGAGTTCTACACCGTGCTGTTCACGATGCACGCGTCGGTCATGATTTTCTTCGTTCTGATTCCTATCCTGACAGGAGGCTTTGGGAACCTGTTGATCCCTCCGATGATCGGTGCGAAGTCGCTGGCTTTCCCGCAGCTGACTCGAATTGCATTCTGGTTGATGTGGCTGGCCTTCGGCGCGATGGTGCTTTCGTTTCTGACTCCGGCCCGAGGCGCGGCATCAGGTTGGACCGCCTACCCGCCGTTGAGCGTTTTCGGTGGAAATTTTGGAACCGGTGATGCAAGCGGCAACAGAGTGGCTCAGGCATGGTGGCTGGTCGGCATCTTGTTGACCAGTGTTTCCTCGCTGCTGGTTGCGATCAATCACGTGACCACCATCCTGCAAATGAGGGCACTCGGCATGACGATGTTCCGGTTGCCAGCGACGGTCTGGGCGATGCTGGTCACTTCCATCATGCAGCTGCTCGCCCTGCCAATCTTGATCCTTGCATCGGTAATGCAGTGGACCGATATTTCTTTGGGAACCGGATTTTTCATTCCGGCTGAAGCAGCCCATTCCGTCGCGGGTGGGCAGGTTCTGCTGTGGCAGCACCTGTTCTGGTTCTACGGACACCCGGCGGTCTACATCATGATCTTGCCAGCGATGGGAATGGTTTCTGACATCCTGGCCTGTTTTGCCCGCAAGCCGTTGTTCGGTTATCACTCGATGGTTTGGTCCAACATTGCGATTGCCTCGCTGGGGTTTATCGTTTGGGGGCATCACATGTTTGTGTCGGGAATGAACTTCACCATCGCGATGTCGTTCATGATCTCGACCATGCTGATCGCATTGCCCAGCGGAGTCAAAGTGTTCAACTGGATCGGAACGCTGTGGGGCGGACGTCTTCAGCTGACCACTCCCATGCTACTAGGCGTAGGTTTCGTGTCGATGTTCATCATTGGCGGACTGTCTGGAGTCGTGATGTCCGTACCACCGGTCGATGTCGTCCTGCACGACACGCATTACGTGGTGGCTCACATTCATTACGTTTTGTTTGGCAGCAGCGTGCTGGGCATGTTCGGCGCGATTTATTTCTGGTTCCCGCTGATGTTTGGGCGGTTGATGAGCGAACGCTTGGGCAAGCTGCATTTTCTGACGACGTTTATCTTTCTCAATGGCACTTTTCTACCAATGCATTTGCTTAGCCGGATGCCTCGCCGATACGCGGATCCGTATGCGGATTCTCTGGCCGAGTTCCTACCGCTCAACCAGTGGATCACGTGGTGTGCAATGGGAATGGCCGCCAGCCAGCTGATATTTCTCGCGAACTTCCTGTGGAGCCTGCGGTTTGGAATTTTGTCGCAGTCCAATCCATGGCAATCCAACGGGTTAGAATGGAGCGGCGTCGATTCGAACGCCGCGAACGACGACAACGAACCGCTGGAAGTTTTTCGCTGGCCCTATGAGTACAGTTCGCCCGACCGCGAAAGCGATTTCTTTCCTCAATGGGAAAAAGAAAGCGACCAACCAGAACGAAATGAATCACCGAACGGTGACTGAGTCAAATCCAGCGAAGAAAAACTTCTCACGCGAAAGCGTGAATCCGCCAAGAGTACTACTCAAACCAAACTTCGCGCCTTCGCGTGAACTCCAGTCAGCTGTAATTTTTGAAAACGTTTTATTTTTTTCCAATGAATCAGCAAACCGACAATTTACCCTCTCGCTGGCCGCATCGATTGGCATGCCTGCTGGCAGCAGTCGTGTTCCCATTGATCTGGGTCGGTGGGTTAGTCACGACAACGGACGCGGGAATGGCGGTTCCTGACTGGCCGGGAACCTACGGATATAACATGTTTCTGTACCCGATCGAAACCTGGCTATACGGGCCGTTCGATCTGTTCATTGAACACGGCCATCGCTTGCTGGGCGCGTTGGCAGGCTTGATAGCGATCGCGATGGTCGTGGCAACTTGCACGACCGAGCGTCGGCCATGGGTGAAACGCTTGGCAGTGGCTTTGCTGGCACTGGTTATTTTCCAAGGATTGCTGGGTGGGCTTCGAGTCGAACTATTCGCACGCTGGATCGCTCGGATTCACGGCTGCGTGGGCCCCGCCTTCTTTGTCGCCGTGATCGCGTTCTGCGTTGCGACATCACGCTGGTGGCATCAACAAAATAAAACTCGCGACCAGACCCGCCTGCGAAACGGATTGATCTGGTTGCCGATCATCATGCTGGGAATTTCTTACGGCCAGCTGGTCATTGGAGCCTTCCTGCGGCATATGGACGAAGCGGCTCCGCCAGCCACCTACAAATGGCTGATCGTGGCCCATATTTCCGTCGCGATCTTCATCGCCTTCGGCACGTTCATGCAGTGGATCATTTCTCGGCAAAAAATGTTCCACCGCGTGGGTATCCGAGCGTCGGCAAACGTGCTGGTGCTGCTTGTGCTGAGCCAGATCTCACTGGGGATCGGAACTTGGGTCGTTAAATTCGGTTGGCCGGGGTGGTTTCGTCAGTTCAATTTTGCCGCTCATTTCATTGTTCCGGAGAAAAGTCTGCTGCAAATGAACTTAATCACTGCTCACGTCGTGGTCGGTTCGTTAATATTGGCGTTCTGGACCATTCACTCGCTACGCTGCAATCGACGTTTCGCAGCAGTAAGAAATTGCTCAACTACGGATTCCGCTACCTCAATCACTCATTCTGACATCCACGCGATAACGGCCAGTGACGCCTAAACGAAAACTTGTCGTCAGTTCCATGAACAAAACCGCTGTTCCATCACCTTTAGAAACCGCCGATTCCGCCGCGATGCCAACCACTGATCCGCAATCGCGTCGCCAAGCGTATGTCGAACTGACGAAGATGCGAATCTCGGTCATGGTCCTGTTCACGTTCGCCGTGCCCGCGATCTTGGAAGCCGGCAGCGAATTGAGCGTGATGGTGCTATTAAGTTCCATGGTCGGCATGTTGCTGTTGGCATGCAGCGGCAACGCCATGAACATGTTCATCGAGCGTTATACCGACTTTCTGATGCCGCGAACTTCGACTCGACCCTTGCCCGCCGGTCGGCTTTCAGCCACGGAGGTCGCCACCTTCGGCGCGGTCACCTTCGGCGCTTCACTGGCTATTCTGCTGGCCTGCACGAATTGGCAGACGACGGTTTGTGGCATTGCCAACTGGATTCTTTACGTCTTCATTTACACGCCGCTCAAGCGTCACCATTGGATCAATACCGAAGTCGGAGCCATCGCAGGTGCCATGCCGGTTCTGATGGGCAGCCTAGCGACCACGGGATCGGTTGGAGTCATCGGGTGGTCACTATTCGCCGTTTTGATCTTCTGGCAGTTTCCGCACTTCATGGCAATTGCCTGGAAGTACCGCGATCAGTACAAGGCTGGTGGCTTGCAGATGCTGACCGTTGTCGATCCAAGCGGTCTCCGTGCCGGGCGAAAATCAGTGATCACAGCGGCCTTATTGATCATTGCCAGCTTGGTGCCCGTGATTCTGCTGCCGAGCCTTTGGCACATCGTGTTTTTCAGCTTGGTGACGCTGGCCCTTGGCTGGCCGTACCTGAAAGCGTCGATCGTTTTCGCTCGCAACCGCAACGACCAGACCGCCCGTTCGCTGATGCTTTCGTCGTTGCTGTACCTGCCGCTGTATATGCTGGCGTTGGTCATCGCGTGCTGGAATTAGGACCGGATGACCGAACCCCGCCCAATCGAGTCCGCCAGCGAAACCTCTTTGCTTCCGATCAGTACCGTTCGATTTGGTTGGTGGCTGTTTCTGTCTGCCGAGATGATGATGCTGGCTGGAGTGATTGGAGCTTCATTGGTGCTCAGATCCGGGCTATCCGAAAACGCGTGGCCTCAGCCGTCATGGGTGAAAAGTCACTGGTGCATTGGCATGGTGACCATCGTGTTACTACTTTCCATTTGCTGGTTCTTGCGGCAAGCACAAAAGAGCCCCACAGCACCCACCGACGGACAATCAAAAAACCTCCCATGGGTGACGTTCGCTCTGGTGTTCGCAATTTTCTGTCTGAGCGTTATCGGCTTGGACTACCAGAGCAAAATCTCCCTCGGCCTGTTTCCAAATCGACAACTACCCAAGGTGCATGGCAAGTCTGACCTAGATTATTTGTCCGGCGTCACGACAAGTACTAACGATCAGATCGCACGACTTGAGCAGGAAGCCAAACGAGACTCGGTCGTCAATCGAAAACTGGAGCAATGGAAACTCATCCGCGACGGCCTTGTCATGTGGACTCGGCAGAAAATCGGACGGAGCAACGAACCAGATATGCGAAAACTGAGCCTCGCTCAATTGGCTGACCAGATCTATCGGACTCGCCCTGACCCTCGTCTGCAAAAATTTACGCAAGATGAAAGTGAAGAAGTTACTCAACGCTTGACCAAGGCCGAAGCCAGCTGGAAGAATCTGGGAACCGATCAAACGGTCGCCAGCGAGACGCTCAAGCAAGAAATCGGCCAGTTGCGAAAACGTATGCTTTATCTTGAATCGCTCGTTGACATCGAGCATCCAATTCGCCAGCTGATGAAGCGCGAACTTCCAAAAGTCATCCCCGGCGGCCCCACGTGGATTGCCAACTATTGGTTGCTGACCGGGTTTTTGGTCATCCAATTGACTTTCGGCACCATTTCGCTCGTGTTTCTGGTCTTTCGCAGTCCGCTTCAACGACCGGACAGCCAGCTGGACACGCTACAAAACGTCACAGCGTTCTGGTATTTCATGGCGCTGACGGGAATCATAGTATCTTGTTTGGTTTGGATTTTTTAATCGCCGGTCCCGGAATTTCACAACCCAAAAAATAAGCGAGGGAAACTTCAACGGCTCCCTCGCTTAAGCTTCGGGTTGTGATTGGCACCAATGTCTTGGGATCAACAATTTTGAGAAGACCATGATCGAAAAGGCAGCGTCTTGAGAAACCTCATTCCTATTGTTCTGTGGTTGCTCGTTGCTGCGTGCGGCGCCGTCGTTGCGTGGCAAGCAGTCAAATCCGCAATCTCGCCAGCGGTGACCGGTCAAGATCATTCTAAAGTCCCTGGGGCCGTGTTCGAAAATGTTCCTTGGAAACACCTGCCGGACATCGATCAATTCAAGCTGACGGACCAGAATGGAGATGAATTCGATTCAGCAAAGATGGCAGGAACGCCTTACGCGGTCAGTTTTTTCTTTGCGACCTGCCCCAGCATCTGTCGTGATCTGAACACCCAAGTCAGTCGCTTGAACGATCAACTTCGCAAGGTAGACATCGCCTTTGTCTCGGTTTCTGTTGACCCCGAAAATGACACGCCCGATGTCCTGAATCGCTACGCTCAGGACTACGATGCCCACGCACCGCGATGGTCGTTCCTGACCGGACCAAAACACAAAGTTGTGGAAATCGGATCGCACCAATTCAACGTCGACGTGACCCCGGCTACTCACACGGACAACATCTTGCTGGTGGACAAATGGGGACGCTATCGAGACCGCTTCAAATGGGACGATCCTTACGATATGAAACGATTCTTGGAAGTCGCAAGTCAGGTCGCCGTGGAAACGAAACCGCCGCTCAGAAAAACGATCACGACCCGGAATGCCCTCGCCGGAAAGAAGCCGATCGACCTGAATGTGATTCCATGGCTGCACGAGTTTCACCTGACGGACCAGGATGGTGAGCCTTTTTTCTCGCGGGAGTTAACCGGCAACGTTTGGATCGCCAACTTCTTCTTGGTCGATTGCCCGGGGGTTTGTGTCCAGCAGAATGAATACCTGCTGAAATTGAAAACGACGCTCAGCACACGGTTTCGCGAAGATGCTCCGCCGATCATCAGCATCACCAGCAACCCGACCGTAGATACTCCCGAACGTCTGAAGTCTTACGCCAATCGGATCGGAGCCAACATCGATGGCTGGAGGTTTCTAACCAGTGATTCAGATACGTTGATCAAGCGACTTGGTTCCGAGTTTTTTGGCGTCTCGGCCGACAAGACAAACCATTCCTCCTTGATGTTCGTCGTTGATCGCTGGAGTAACTTGCGAGGCAAATTCGATTGGCAACAGGACGGCCAAGAAGAAGCCATGCTGACGTTGATCGAACAACTGCAACAGGAGGCCGCCCCAACAGGAACCAAAATGCAATGAACAAAACCGCATCACAACAATCAAACGAACCGAATCTTGATCTGGCAAAACGCCTGAACGTGGTGGCATGGATTCTGACCGTTGCCGTGCTGAGTCTCGTAGCTGCAATGCGAAAGATAGAAATCCGGCTACCAGATGGAATCGACATGAGTTTTTTACCGGCCGTTCACGCGTCGCTGAATTCCTTGGTTGCCATTTTTCTGGTGATTGGCTTGATCATGATCAAACAGAAAAATGTGACGGCTCACAAACGAGCGATTTCCGCCGCAATGATTTGTTCCATTCTGTTCCTACTGTGCTACGTTTCGTACCATTTCACGACGCCCGAGACAAAATTCGGTGGCACGGGAACGATTCGCACGATCTATTTGTTGCTGCTGGTCTCACACATTATCCTGGCAGCAGTCAGCTTTCCATTCATCCTGTTCACATGGATTTACGGTTTCACCAACCAAGTGCAAAAACACCGCAAGATGGCCAAGTATGTTTTTCCTGTCTGGCTGTACGTCGCGATCACCGGGCCCATCTGTTACCTGATGCTGCGACCGTATTATGGATCGTGAATGGAAAAGCATGAAGCGACGGAAGCGAATCATGAAAGCACTCGCCGTCATGATTTTCGCAATTCTTTCGCTGGCTTGGCACGCGAGCGCGTCAGCTTGCCCAAGCTGCAAAGAGCATCTTGCTGCAAACGGACTGGACACTGGTTACGCGGTCAGCATACTGATCATGATTCTCGTGCCTGTTGCCATCGTGACAGCGTGGACGGTACTGATTCTGCGATTCCGCTCGTTGCCATCGGAATGAAACGCGTCACAAAACCAAGCTCCTTCAGCGCGACGTCGGAACAAAGTGTGGTTAGTATTAAATGCTGTCGCCGGGACGGAGGGGCTCAAACGGCAAGGGGGCTCCAGTTGTTTCTGCGGGATCAGCAAAGCAGGCGTGGGTTCGCGTATCGTTGATGAACCAGAACAAGGGCTGGGCGATCGCGTTGCCTTCGGTGTCGGTGATGGGTTCTTGCGAAATGGTTTGGGTGGTCCAGATCTTCAGCAACCACTTGCGATGTTGATTTCCAATGATGGCCAGCACGTCCAGAAAATCATCCTGCTGACTGGTTGCCGATTCGACGGTCGGCGCATGGTTCAGACATTCGATGCAGGAGATCAGGGCGTCGTTGATTCGTTTCTGCGGTGTACCTTCGGCACTCTGTGAACTTTGCGAATTTGAATTCTGCGAACTTGAATTCTGCGAATAGACTGCCAGCAACGATCGAGCCCGTGTCATTGCCACGTAAAGCGCGTTGGCAAGTATTTTTCCTTGCCCGGTCACGAACTGGTCAGCGCGTGGGATGAAAACAACCTCCGCCTCGTAGCCTTTAAAGGAGTGCGGGGTCGTCACCACGATGGTATTTTCCCGCCGTTCAAACGATCGCCCCGTTTGCACCGACAATTCAATGTCTAGGCCGCTCAATGGTGGACCGACCATCGTTGTGACTTGATCTGCGACTGATTTTCCGTTGTACAGTATGCAGATATCCTCAGGAGAAACGTTCTCCGCCGCCACCAGATGAATGATGTGGTTGGCGAGGGTTTGCATCTCGGTTTCAACATCGTCAAAGGTCTGAAAAATGGGTTTGGGGCCTGCCACCGAATTGAAGCGCACCCGTAACCAGTCCTGTTCGTTTCTGCGCGTGCGTTCGATCAATCCAAGACTGAGCTGTTCGACCTGTTCGGTAGATTCAGGAACCCCGGAGGCACGGGTCAGGCGATCAAAAACGTTGACCGCCAATTCGGTAACCGGACGCGTGGAGCGAAAGCTCTCCCGCATGATGGTTGACCGCCCGCGCATGTCCAGGCCAAACTCTGTCCACCGTGGCGTGGCCCGACTGTAGACGTTTTGGGCATTATCGTAAAAAATATGGGCCGGTCGACTGTTGGGATCTTCGGTGTCGCTTTGCGTGACCAACCCCAGTAACAGTTTCAGCGTCGCTGGTCCCATGTCTTGGGCTTCGTCGATGAACAGCGCATCACAACGCGGCTCGAGTGTCGCCAGATCCTTGCGTTCAAGAAACTCTTCCGCCGCACGATCATAGTCGAACTGAAATCTCTCTATTGTCAGCCCAGCCTCAGGTAAAACGGCACTCAGGACTTCCTTCACGTGCAGCAGCGACACCTTCTGCCACGGGAAATCGGTGGGGCCGAACAAGGTCGCCCCTGCCGACTGTTCGGCATGTCGCCAGGCAGATTCAATCGAGTCCTGCAATAGTTTATGCAACGCGCGGTTGGCATAGACGGCCCAGATTCGCAAATCAGATTTCCCTGTGGTGCCGTTGATTTGCTTGCGGACTGTTTTTGCCAGCCAGGTGGAAAGCACGATTGACTTGCCGCTGCCGGCGACGCCGCGCACCAGGCGGGGTTTCCCGTCCAGCTCGAGGTTACTCAGTCGCTGTTGCTCTTGTGACAGCACCGGCCGCAGTGATTTTCGGTCGGCGATCTGGTGGCCCATACTGGAATCGTGTTTCTTCTGCAACTGCCAGGTCTGTTTCGGCGCTTCATGGACCTGTTGGCTGGAGTTCGTTTTCCGGTATCGCAGCGTTTGCTTGTCGCCTTGTTTCTGCCAACGGGCGGCCGAGGTCCCGGTTTTTACCAGCACCCCTGCGGTCAGTCTGTCCTGTAACGGCTGTAAGTAGGGTTCGTCCATTTCAGCGCGGCTGGCCAGCACGATCACGGCCTCACGTGCGCGGCTGAGAGCGACATTGACCAGCCGTTTCCATTCCTCAAAGGGCCAGTTAAAACTTCCGGCGTTGACGGTGTCAAAAATCACCAGGTCGGCTTCGGAGCCTTGCTGGCTGTGGACGGTTGAGGCCTCCCAGTGTTTCGCACCCCACTTCGACAGCTTCCCGGCGATAGACTGCGCTTGCGCCTTGTAGGGCGAGATGAACAGGCCTTGCATCGCGCGCACTTCAGGATGTTCGAACAGTTTTTGCAGTACGTGTTGAGTGACCGGGCGCACCCAGCTTTTGTTGCCGGGCCCGCGTTGGGCGCGAATCGATGCCAAGTCAGCCCCCTCCTCATCCAGCACGTACCAGATCGCCCGGGCGTAGCCCGCGATGAACTGTGGCAACTTCGAGTCACGTTTCAGAGTCTCACCGGCCGTCTTGAGAAAACCTTTGTACTGATAGTCCGAAACGACCTTGCACACATCGGGGTGCATTCGTCGTTGCTCCGCCAGCACATGGACGGCGGTGGGGGCCGATTCGAGTTCGTCCAGATGGCTTAGCGCACTGCTGGCCAGCCAAGTGGCCTGGCGAGTCGGCAGCAAGCGCGAAATCCGGCTGATGGGAGCCAGCTGTTTGGAGTCACCGACCAGCACCACGCGGCGGCTGGCCAGCATCGACAGTGCCGCCACCGCAGCGCGCGAAATCAAACCGGCCTCGTCAATAAAAATGGTTGTGAAAGGCGCTTCGCCCTGTTCGACAACCGTGGCAACGGTGTCGTTTTCCAGATAACGCATGGCCTTAAAAACGGTCGCGACGACCACATTAATATCAGGATCGATGAATTGCCGATTGCCCTGGTCGTTGCTGTTGGACTTTAAGGAACTGATCTTGCGACGGGTAAAGGCCTTGTCTTCAGATGAATCCAAGGATCGCAGTTGCCGTGTTAGCCCGTCGATGCGGGACAGCATTTCCGCTTCGGTACCACGCAGCATTGGGGAAAGATCCCGGTCGGCGAAACTGTGCCAGGCAGCTCCCTTACCGATGCGGACCATTTGGCCATTGGCGAGTTTGCCCAGGCATTTCTCCAAGGCAGCCTGGCCGATGGACAGTGCGATGGCGTCAGTGGCTTTGTTGGTTGTCGAGACCACCAGGATTCGTTCGTCGGGGTCGTCCAGCGCGCTGGCAATTTGTTGGCCTGAGGTATAGGTCTTTCCGGTGCCAGGCGGCCCCCACAACACGGTCCACGAATGAGCCCACCAGTTTTTCAGATTTGGCAGGCCGACGGGTTGCGGCTGT
>CALFWL010000223.1 GCA_937928215.1 uncultured Pirellulaceae bacterium
CTGCCAACGTTCATGCCCGTAGGTACTTTGGCGACCGTCAAAGGATTGACGACAGGGCTTGTCGAATCAACCGGCGCTCAGATTTTGCTGGGGAACACCTACCACTTGCATCTGCGACCCGGAGCGGATGTCGTCGCCGACCTCGGTGGAATCGGTTCCTTCATGGGCTGGGACAAGCCCGTGCTGACCGACAGTGGAGGATTTCAACTGTTCAGTTTGGCAAAGCTGACCAAGATCACGGAAAAAGGAGCCACGTTCCAATCTCACATCGATGGTTCGAAGGTCTCGCTGACTCCAGAGGAAAGCGTTGCGATTCAACAGCAGCTTGGATCGGATATCGCAATGGTTCTGGACCATGTGATCCAACTCCCCGCGGCCTCCGGGGTCGTCGAGGAAGCGATGGAACGTTCGATCCGATGGGCAAAGCGGTGCCGGGACGCCCATACTCTTGACTCGCAGATCCAGTTTGGGATCGTTCAGGGCGGTTTGGATATCAACCTGCGCAAGAAATCTGCTGAGGGCCTCATTGATCTGGACTTCCCTGGTTACGCGATTGGTGGCCTAAGCGTTGGCGAACCGCCTGCCGATATGTACGCGACGCTTGATCACACGTGCCCGGTGCTGCCTGCTGATCGGCCTCGCTACCTGATGGGCGTCGGTACTCCCGAGGACCTGCTAGAGGGAATTCGCCGAGGCGTGGACATGTTTGACTGCGTCATGCCGACCAGGAATGGTCGCAATGCAACCGCATTCACTGACCAAGGCAAGCTGAAATTGAGAAACCAGTGTCACGAACGCGACCCAAACCCGCTTCAGGCCGACCTACCTGGCCCATATTCTCACGTGAGCCGGGCGTATCTTCGCCATCTTTTCAAAGCGGATGAGATGCTCGGCCCGATTCTGCTGTCGCTTCATAACTTGGCGTATTACCAACATTTGATGCGACAGGCTCGTGAAGCGATCGCCGCCGACTGCTTTGTCGACTTTCATCGACAGAAGTCAGCCGGTTGGAGCATCTGATTGGTCCACCCGCTCCCAACACTCCTAGTCCGGCAAGGCCGAAACGACAGGACCAGACCATCCGAAAGAGCGACTGTCGTGATCCACGCTGCCAACGTCCGCCAACCTCGACTGAGTGGTTTCACGGCTTCCATGACGGCCATTGTGCCCTTGTTGGTATACTGGCACCCATTTAAGATATCGGCTTGATTTTTGGGCATTTTTACAGGCTCCGTTGATGGGACAATTGATTTTTCTTTGCCACGCTTTTGGCATTCGAATGCTGCTCGCTCAGACGCAAGTCGTTGAGGGAGTCGCGGACGCTGCCGAGAAAGCGGTCGCTGACAAACCGCCAGGATTCTGGGACAGCATGGGCTTCATGCTTCCCGCGATGATTGCGGTTACGGTTCTGTACTTGATCATGATGGGTAAGCCCAAGGATCAAGCTCAGACAAAATCTGCTGACATGTTGGCGAAACTGAAAAAGAATGATCGAGTTGTCACAGCCGGGGGCATCTTGGGTACCGTCGTCAACGTTCGATCTGATAACGATTACGTTACGATCCGAGTCGACGATTCCACCAACACAAGGATGCAAGTGCTGGCAAGCTCGATCGCACGAGTACTTTCCGATGACGATTCGAAACAGTCGGCGTGACTTGTTTCTATTCCGAATCAGTCAAGTTGACCTGACTTCCGGGAAAACTGCCTCAAAATCAAGCCTGTTTCGTTAGTGCCCAGATCGCACCCGACGAGCCTTGTCAATCGATAGGTCAACGGCCACTGTGCCTATCAGCCGCGTCGATTTTCAAGACTTACAAAAACCGTAACCCTCAATCTGTTTACCACCGGGAATCGTTTGGATGTTGGATATCCTTTTCAACCAGAGCCTGTTTTTTGCCCAAGCCGTTCAACCGGGAGGGAACGAACCTGCTGCCGAGCCGTTTATTTCTCCGGGAATGATTGTCTTGGCCATTCTGTTGGCAACCATCGTGTTCGGTTGGTTTCTGGGAAACTTCATCTGCAAATCGATCAACACGGTCGATTATTCCGGCCGCATGGCAACCGTCCTGATTCCTGTGCTGCTGGCCTTGCTGATCATCGGATCCAAATGGCCTCCAAAATTTGGTGTTGATCTGCGAGGCGGCATCAACATGGTCGGTTCGTTGAACCTAGAAGCCTTGGGCGATAACGAGGGCGGTCCGTTACCTCAGGCCAAGGACATCATTCCCAATCTCGTTCAACGAGTGAACCCGTCAGGCACCAAGGAGATCATGATCCGTGCTTTGGGAGCCGACAAGATCGAGGTCACGATTCCTTCCACCAACCTTCAAGACGCCGACAACATCTGGAAACGCCTCGTCGAAGCGGGCAAACTGGAATTTCGCATCGTTGCCGAAGCTCAGAAGAACGCCGCCGAATTTGATCTGGCGCGTCAACTAGCCGCCGACGGCAGTCGTAAACGCGAAGTCAAAAATACGGAAGGCGAAACGGTCGCCAAGTGGACCTCGATCGCATCGGTGGTTCCTCCACAAAATGATCCGACTCGCCTGATGCCACTCAAGCACGTCCCCAGCGCCAACAATCTGGTCCGAGACAAAAGCTCCGGGCGTGTGATCAACTATCAAGAATTTTCTGGCGTACTGACGGGAGACATGGACGAAGCCGCTGCCAATCTGGCCGTCTGGTGCAGTCGAAATAACATTCGCACGCTACAGGTTCTGATGCTCGAACCGCCAAAAGAGAAAGCGGTCAACGGCATCCACCTGAGCAGCGTCAGCAACGGCACCGATGACAAAGGTCGAGGCTGTGTGTACTTCAAAACGACCAGCGCCGGAACCAGCATGATGGGTTCCTTCACCGCCATCAACAAGAATCGCCCGATGGGTATCGTCGTTGATGATCAATTGCACTCGGCCCCGAATATCAACGAAGCCATCTACGGCAACGGTCAGATTACCGGCCAGTTCACTCCCGAAGAGGTGGAAGAACTGGTGATCAAATTGAAAAGTGGCAAACTGGAGGTTGCTCTCAACAAGGCCCCGATCAGCAAAGACTTTATCGAATCAACCTTGGGACAGGAACTGAAAGAGAAAGGCATCTGGGCGATCACCGTATCGCTGATCTTGGTGCTGGTCTTCATGATGTTCTACTACCGCTTCGCAGGCTTTGTTGCGACGACCGCTTTGCTATTGAACCTAGTACTGATCTTGGCCTTGATCATGGCGATCAACCAACCGCTGACGCTGACCGGACTAGCCGGTTTGGTTTTAACAGTCGGAATGTCGGTCGATGCGAACGTTCTGATCTTCGAACGTATCCGGGAAGAACTCGATCGCGGAGCCGCATTGCGAATGGCGATTCGAAACGGTTTCGACAAAGCGACGACCACCATTGTCGATGCGAACGTTACGACTTTGATTACTGCAATCGTGCTGTACGTGATTGGAACCGAGCAGATCAAGGGATTCTCGGTAACGCTGATTCTGGGCATCCTGATGAGTATGTTCACTGCGATCTTCTGTTCACGACTGATCTTTGATATTGCCGAGCGCAAACGTTTTCTGAAAAAACTGAATATGACTCGCTTGTTGTCGAAAAGCAAAATGAATTTCCTGAACAAGGTCAGTCTTACCGGAGTCATGTCAGCCGCCCTGATCGTGGCGGGCCTGTACTCAATCTTCCACTTCGGTCCACGTTTGTTGAATCATGATCTTCGAGGTGGCTCGACCGTTCGCATGGTCTTCAACGAGCCTCAGGATGTCGAGGATATCCGCGACAGACTGGAAAACGCCGCTATCGTTCACAACGATGAGAAAATCGATTTCAGCGTCACCGGATTTATCAGCGATGATGCTGAAATGCAGGATCGAGTCTTCAAAGTGGATAGCAGTTTGCCGGCGTGGGAAGGCGGCGAAGCGGAGCGATTCGAACAACTGGACGAACTATTGGCTCGATTGTTCAAGGATCAATTGCAACTTCATCATGTCGATGTGGGGAGCATTTCAGCCCCCGCCAGCAAAACGGACAACAGTTCCATTGAGCCGAAACAACGACACCGTCTGAACATCCAGCAGCTTCAACGTCAGGGAGCCCAATGGTCTGCCGCCCCTGCTGCCATCATGTTCCCGGCAGCAACCTCAGCGTTCCTGCTTCAGGACGATGGCGAAACGACAGAGACGGCTGAAGACGACGACAAATCGAACGAAACGTCGGAAGCTGCTGATGCCGACACGGAATCGGACAACCCAGGTCAGCTGGATCTCGATTCTCTGGATGCCGATTCCATCCCGGACGATAAACCCGCCGCACCGCCGGCCGATCCGTCTGCCATGGCTGAGCCAGAAGCACCCGCTCAGGGGGAACAGAAAGTCACGACCGAACTGACTTTCAATCAACCGATAACGGGCAAAACAGTTCGCTCGTTGCTGGTCGATGCGTCACGGGACGTTCAGCTGGATCTGGAAGAATCGCAAATCAATGTTGATTCACCCGATGTCCAACCCGATGAATCGGCTTTGACCACGCTGTCAAAGACATGGAGCGTCACGATGGATGTGCAACGGAAGGCAGATGCAGCCCAAATCATCAATCAATGGGCCAACAACTTCAACACGATGCCTTACTTCCCAACCACCAGTAAGGTCGGTGGCCAGATTGCCCGTAAGACACAGTTGCAGGCACTTGGAGCGATCGCCGCCAGCTTGGTTGGCATCATCGCTTATATTTGGATTCGATTCCAGAATATCGCGTTCGGACTGGCAGCCGTCATCGCTCTAATCCATGATGTTCTGATTGTTCTGGGGGCCATCGCGATCAGTCACTGGGTGGCTGGATCATTGGGCTTCCTTAAAATTGACGAATTCAAGATCAGTCTGGAAATCGTAGCGGCATTGCTGACGGTCATCGGATACTCATTGAACGATACGATCGTGGTTTTCGACCGGATCCGTGAAGTGCGCGGCAAGCGAACTGAGATCACGGTCGACATGATTAACGACAGTATCTCTCAAACGCTCAGCCGGACCATTCTGACCTCGCTGACGACCTTCATCGTGGTCTTCATTCTGTATTGGTTCGGAGGAGACGCCATCCACGGCTTCGCGTTCGCTTTGGTAGTCGGAGTGATTGTCGGTACTTATAGCTCGATCTTCATCGCCTCGCCTTCGTTGCTGTGGCTGATGAACACCGTCGGACTGAACCCGGGTGTGGTTGATCCTGCCGCCGAATAATCTGAACTAAGCACCCGCGATAAAGTAAGTTGGCATTACCTGAGAAAAAATGACCACCTATTCTCAAGTCATCTGCAATCTTGATGCCAAAGAACTTATGCACGGGTGCTTATGTGAATCTGCTCAGTACATGGCACGGCGCGAGTGCTTCCTCCCTCGCACCGATGCTGAGCCGTAAGATCACGGTGTAGTGGCTGTGTAAAACGCGATGGCCGCATGAGCATGGCATCCTCAAAGGCTCGACGTTGCGTACGATTCTCTTTCATCGGTCCCTTTCATCGGCCCGTTCCACCCCCTGCACTTTGGTTGGCTCTCGATTCAAGCGAACGATTTTGACAGTTGGTCAAAAGAATCCGTCCGAGGTTTAGGTTGCGTTATCATTTACGGGGCGTTCTTCACCCGAATCTGCCTTCCAGAGAGCTCCCCACGACCAATTTGTTTGCCCAGACTGCAAAACCCGCTGCTGGCAAGCGATTGAGCGAACGATTGTCATCGAATCTGCGTATTAGCGTGCGGTTGTGTGGCATATTTGCCGGTGCAAAGCCTGTCCGCCGTGCTCAACCAAGTTAAACTCGGGCAGACCTCACATCATCGTTCCGCCATGGATTGGCAACGGTCGGCGTCAGCGAAGACGCGAGTCTGGTTCAGACTTCTGACAAACGTTGTTAACCCATTTGCGGAGAAAAAACGTGGGCTCAATTCAACAATCGATTCTTGGCGTGTTCTGCATCGCGACCGCATTTTTGCTCGGTCAGTACATTCGTACCCACCCGTCGCCCGAGTCACTGGAACAGCAGCGTCAGCAGCAGGCTGCCATCGCACCCGCTCCTTCGTTTGCGTTCAGCGCGAAAAGATCAGCAGATCCGTCGACAGTAGCCAAGACTTCGCCAAGGCTCCCTTCGCCGGCCGCAGGTTTCGCGTCAGGCGAGTCGGAGCCGACTGCACGAAGGGCCAGCGGTTCAACTGATTTGAATAGCCTCACCTCGGTTGAGTCACTCGTTTTGGAAAAACCTCCGGTTCCAGCAGAACGCAAAATCGACATTCCCGATTTCTCACAGTTAGCCGCCAGCTTCAAGAATACCCCACTCGCGCTTCAAGGAATCAACGGATCCGCACCAAGCTCTCCGCTCCCGGATAGTGCTTCTGCTGGTGCAAATTCGAATACGGGATCGTTCTACGTTCGGCCTGCACCAGAACGTCAGCCAATTGCTGCGTCGTCAGGGCAAGCTCCTTTTGAGCAAGGCCAAGCTGCGTTTGCGGGTTCGCGCCCGGAACCGGTTGCTCCGCCGCAGCCGACCGAACGCTACCAGTTGCGTGAACGACCGACATCGTTTCGCAAGGAAGACTTTCAACCTCGGTTGATTGCGAAAGAATCTGCTCGGCGGAAAATCGAATCCTCGTCCGATTCTGTACCGGCTCAAGGCTTGTATCCGCAAAATCTGACCGCACCCCAACCAAAAAGAATCTCGCTCGCCCCTCCGGACCAAGACGACTCGTTCATGGCCCCTGAGATTCCGGACATTGAAGTCACGATGCCCAAGGAGTCGCAGGCTAAATTTTCGAATCCGGGAAGCTCGCCGCATGTTCGCACTGACCGCGCTAACAACCGTTTGCATTCCTATTACGACGTTGACGCTGCCGCTTCCTCGAGCTCAGTGCTTGATCGTCAGGACTTTCAGCGTTTGGCTTCCAAAACTCCAGTGACCAATCGGCGAATTCCGTTCGGGCTCAACGCTCAGGGCAAACAGGAGCTGACACGGATCCAATCCCGTCAACAAACGAGTATCGATCTACAAACAGATCGTTTTTCCCAACATACCACTCGGACCGGCGACACGTTGCAAAGTCTTTCCACGGAGTACTATGGGAAGCCGGATTTTTACCTCGATATTTATCTCGCAAATCAGCAGTTGCTAAAAAATCCCTCCATGATTCCGGCGGGTATCCAGCTGCGAATTCCGAAGTACGGTCAATAGCGGTCTCGCCAGTGACTCGCCGGCTTGATGCTGGGTTCAACCGTTTGATTCAGACGGGTTGGTTCAAACTCTAACACCCGAAGGTCAGGCAGCTTTGCGAACTTGCGCGACCGTCAGCGTTTGGTCGAACGGAACTTCGTCCACGACCGCTGTCGGATCAAGCGTCGGCATCGCTCCGGTCATGCGAAGTTCGTTGTCGGACCAACGATGAGTGTTAATCTGATCGAGAACTGAGTCGGCGATGGCGACTGCTTCAGCTCCTTGTTGAACTGAAACACGAGGAGTCGAACCTTCACGAATGGACTGGAGCCAGTCCTGTTGCTCCAGCAGAATGGCATTGGCGGTGGGGACCTTAATCTGCTGCTTCTTCAGTACGGATTCGAAAAGTTGTTCGCGAATCCATGTTTGTTGTTCTGGCGTTGCCTGTAGTACATCGTATTCTCGCTGGCGGAGCCACGACGGAATCCGAACCGCCGTGACAGTGCTGTCTGCCAGATTGACTGCGGCAAACCCATCGGTGCCAAAGATTTGAATTGTTCGCTCTGGGCTGAAACTGCAACGCGATGCGGTGATGTTGGCAACGCCGCCGCAGCTGAATTGCAGCCGAGCTTGGGCAGTGTCTTCATGGTGGCCAAAAATAGAAATCCCAGCAGCGCGAGATTCCGTCATCTTTCCGCCGAACATGGAATTGACCAAATCAATGTCGTGGATCATCAGGTCGTGGACGACACCGACATCCGTTGATCGGAAAGTGTAAGTGCTGGTGCGTGAAGCTTGGATGAACTTCGGCGTACCAACGTGCTCCAAAGCTTTAGCGATTGCCGGATTGAAGCGTTCGACGTGCCCGACTTGAACGACACAGTCATTCTTTGTGGCAACTTCAACCAATTCTTCGGCGTCTGCGACCGAGTCAGTCAACGGTTTTTCAATCAAAACATGGACGCCGTTTTGCAATAGATCCATTGCCACGGCATGATGGAAACGAGTCGGAGTCGCGATAACGGCTGCGTCTATTTCGGGGATCAGTTTGGTGTAGTCACTGACAACGGGAATCTCGACCTGATCAAGAACAGCTCGCTGGGCTTCCGGGCTGGGATCTGCGACACCGATCAGTTCGACGTGATCGTCTTGCGAATGCAGCAAGCGTGTGTGAATTTTGCCCAGGTGCCCTGCCCCGATGACGGCGACTCGTAAGCGATTCATGCTGCTTTCCTCCGCTGTTCGCGGCCGCGTCCGTGGCGGCCCGCTTGTGAATACTCGAGGCTTTCGAACAAATGCTGAATGTCTGGAATCAATTCATCTCGCGATGCGAGCAGCTCACGAGCCGCATCCAGACCAACGCGGGCTCGATACATCAGCCGGTAAGCCTCGTTGAGTGCGTTGATGACTTTGGGAGCGAAATTATTTCGCTTGAGCGCGACGATGTTGATGCAACGCGGCCGAGCCGGGTTTCCATCAGCCAACATGTAAGGTGCGATGTCTTGCAGAACGCGACTGGAGGCTCCGACAAACGTATAGCTTCCAACGGCACCGTAATGAGTAACGGCTACGGATCCGGATAGCGTTGCGTGGTGGTCGACGTGAACGTGACCGCCCAACATGCTGCCGTGCCCGATAATGACTCGGTCACCAACCACGCAATCGTGCGCTACGTGAACATTGCCCATGAAGTAGCAATCGCTGCCGACCATAGTGAAACCGTCTTCTTTTTCGGAAGCTCGATTAATGGTCACGCATTCTCGAATAACATTTCGATCGCCAATGATGACTTTCGTCTCTGTTCCGCGGTAACTCAAGTCCTGTGGATGACCACCAATGACCGCGTTGGGCGAGATCTGATTATCTTCACCAATGGTCACGTCGCCGAGGATCGTGACATTGTTGTACAGTTTGGAGCCACGACCGATTTTTGCTTTCGGTCCGATCACGCAAAACGGACCGATCTCAACGTCTTCAGCAATTTCTGCACGACGATCAACCACGGCTAGATTGGAAATCTTCTGGGACATTGGTTTTACGTCTCCATTGGGACGGCCGGGTTCACGATGATTTTCAAAAGGGATGATATCCACAATGTTTCAAGTCCTGTGTTTTCGTTCCAAGTCAAGCGGAACGTCGTTGTGACGTCAGCCCCGTCGCTTGCGTGAGCAATGCAAAGACCATTTGTGAGTTCAGTCGGTGGCCGGACCGGAATGCAACAAAGTCCCCTGCGAGATCGACTCCCGCCAAAGCAAAGTCGCCGATCATGTCCAATGCCTTGTGACGAGCACATTCGTTTGAGTAACGTAGTGTATTGTTGGTTGGGCCAATGTCATCAAAGACCAGCACGTCCTGATCGGTGACTCTTCGACCGAGTCCTTTTTTCCGCAACGCTTCGGCCTCAGCGACCAGCACAAAAGTTCTGGCTGGGGCGATTTCCTGTTCGAACGATTCTGGCGACAGCTCGTAAGTAAACGTTTGGGCACCGATGGCGGGTTCGTCCGGGTAGTCAAGGTCAAAGGTGACTCGATACTTACCGTCGGTGTTCGGTCGAGCTTCGATCCACGATTGGTCGTCGCCGACTCGAATGGGCTCAGTGATCGCGATCTTCTGACGCGACGCGGTTTGAACTACGCGGCCTGCTGATTTCAACGCATTGGAGAACGCCAGACTGGAGCCATCACAACCAGGCATTTCTGCTCGATCAACATGGACCTCGCAGTTGTCGATCTGCAATCCCGCCAAAGCCGCCATGACGTGTTCCACCATTTCGACAGCACAACCGTGATGAACCAGCGTCGTGCGACGTGGCCCTTGGATGCGATGCCTGACCAAGGCTGCGATCGTCGGTTGGTCCGGCAAATCCGTCCGAACGAACGTGATTCCCGAATCGGCTGCGGCGGGGTGAAATTCAAGTTTCACGTCCTGGCCGCTCCAGAAACCAAATCCGCTTACCGTGGCGGTCGAAGCAATGGTTGCTTGTTGTCGAGTTGCAATGTCCAAGGTCTGACTTTCCAGAGCGAATTGACTGGGCGGCGTCCCGTTCGAGTCTTGAGCGACACAATCGCCGTGTATCATCCCAAGCGATCGAAACTATCGAACGACCTTGGGTAGCTCCGCAATCACGGCGGCGGTAATGTCTCGACTTGGTTGGTAGAACACAATCGAGCCATTCACCTTCCGCATGATGCTGCCAGAATCACCTTGTTTCATTTCAACGCTGTTGTGCCGCAGCACCAGTTGAATCTCGCGAGGCTCGCAATAGCTGCTGATCGCAGATTCAACCTGCTGGTAGGCCTGGAAGTGAAGTTTCGCTTCACGCTCCATCAGCGTACGCATCTGATTGCGTTGCTCGACTTCCAAGGCAGCCGATTCTTTCGCCAAATCGGACTCGGCTTGCTTGAACTCGTTGCTGCCGGGCTTGTACTGTTGAAGCACTTCCGCTTTCTTCATCATTTGCTGCCGCAGCTGCAGTGATGCTTGCTTGAACTGCTCCGCTTCCCCCTTCAAAGCTTTCAGTTCATCCGGAAACGTTGGGTGGCTCTTGAAGACTTCGCCAACGTCAATCACGCTGACGCGAGTCTGAGCATTTGCGGACGAAAGCCCAAGAAAAAGTGCCAACGCGGGGCATGCGATGAAACCAATAATCATTTGCTTCATAGTCACTTTCAGCACTCCTTGCTGTCGTGAGGAAAAATGGTTGCCGTGAACCGTCCATTGGTACACACCGAGGCAACCTGTCATCAGGTAATTTGGTTCCGGCATTCTGTCGAGAATCTGAAAAGCCGTAAAGGCCGATCTGCTGACGATCTGAGATTTTCGAAAGAGTATGCCAGCATCGGGTATCAGGTTGTTGCCGTGAATGTTTCTCGCAGTTCGTCCGCTAATTCGCCGTATTGCCCGTAAAAGGATTGAGCCAACCAACCGAGATAAAGGCTAATCGCGAAAAATGTGAAGAACAAAAACAGAAGAAATCCGTTGAACTTATCCACCCGAGTCTTCGCGGCAGACATCGCAGCAACTTCTCCTCGGACTCGATTTTTTACTTGCTCGTAATTCGTTCCGTCGAACGAACTAAGAATGTGGTCGACAGCAGTCTGAGTCATGTGGGTTCCTGACACTGCGGTCACCGTTGACGGCGCGCTGGCATTGGGAACCCGATCGCCGTTTTGTGGCTGGCTGCCAGGTATGGAAGCACCATAGTCGCTCATGCGTAGCGGTGATCGACGAATGGGGTTGTTCACTGAGGAATCTCCAAGGTCTGCCAGTCGGTGCTGTGCCGCCAGTCGGGTTCGATCGGTCTCTGACCGAGCCAGTTCCAGTCTCAGCCGTTCGTTTTCAAGAGCCGCCTCTTGAAGTTTCAAACTTGCGGCCTCAGAAGCTACGGAAGACGAATCGATTGGATCAGGGTGACGATTTCTGTTCCGTGCGTCGTACTGAGAATCAAGAGAAGCGGTTCGCGACAGATTTCTGTCAGAAGGCATAAGGTTTCGTCGCCCATAAGACGTGTAAAAATCATCGTCGTCTAAAACACGTCGCCTGGCGACAGAGGTCTGGTCAAGGCTGGTGCGATCACGCAATTCTTGTAATAGCCGAATGCGATCAGAATTGGCTCGCTGAGCCTGACGATCGGACGCTAATTTTTCCAATCGCAAACGTTCCAATTCTGCCTCGCGTCGTTGACGTTCATTGCGAATCTGTTGAGTTGATGAGGCTAACGCATCAATTTCTTGATCGGTCAGTTCGAATGTGTGCTTGGTCGGCTCATTCGTCGAATCATGATTCGAATGGGATGAATTCCAGTTCTGATTCCTGTTGTCCTGCGAATGGTCAAGTCCGTAGTTTTGGCTCATATCCAACTTACGCCGCCGGTCGATCTCTTGCTGCCGTTGTTGCTGCAGCCGCTGTTGCTCGAAGTAACGATCGGCTTCGGTCTGAGCTGATTTGCCAGCGAGGTCGCGATCTGTCCCAGTGCTCATGCTGCCGAAGTCATCACGCGTCAGCCGGTTTCGATCCGTACGGGGCACAGGGGCGGGATCCAGTCGGCTGGAAGAACCAGCCCGCTCCTGATCCTGATCGCGTCGGTTCGAGCCAAACGTTCTGTCCGTCACCGAAGAAACTCGATTGCGCGACAAAGGAAGATCATTTTGATTGCGAGCGGCAACGGTCCGAGAGTCTGCTGCAATTCGACTGCCTGATGAGGGTGCGAACTTTAATGCGACCTGCTGATAGGTGCCTTTTTCTCCGGGGCGATACTCGTACTGTAAACCTTCCGACTTTAAACGCTCGAGCCCAACTTCATCCAGCGTAAAATGCAACACACCGTCGCCCGAAATGAAGTCCGGCTTCAAGTTTCGAGGGACCTCATCGACGCGTGGTTTCAAAGTGCTCGGGTCGTCAAACAGCATCACGATTCCGTTGGTGACGTCCTTCAAATCGATCGTTGCTTCCAGTGTTTGACCTTGCTTGATGGCCTCGATCATCGACGCGTCGATGTCAAGTTTCATGATCCGTTCAACGGCGTCAGAGCGCGAAGCAGCCGAGCTTGACGACTTCGGATTGGAAGAAGGGCTCGTCACTCGCGAGGAATCGGTGCGAGCGCTGTCGAAAACTGAAGGTGAAACTGACTGCTGGCCGACGACCATCCCGGTCAGGCTTAACATCAACGTAACTACCAAACATTCCTTCATGGAATTGCTCCAGCTGTGATTCCCATTGCCACAACGGCGAAAATGCCAGTTGTCGAGGTCGCATATATTACTGCCGAATCGGGGAACGGGTAAATAGAGATATTTCGGGCAGTTTGGGCGTCTGGGCGGGGATGTGAATCGCAGCTCGCGCGCAGTGCCAGCCAAACTGCGGCAACCTAAAAATTGGTGGTGTCAACTGGCGAAACCGTCACACTGGGAAGGCCACGGCAAGCGGGCAAGAAGCTCCTTCCTTGCTCAAAACAACCGCTTACGAGCAACTTGACATCAATTGAGAAAGAATAACGCCCTCTCGATGGACGCCGCCGTAACATCGGCAAGCAAGCCCTGAGCGGAAGAAAAATACCCATGCGAAATGATCGCACAAAGGCGCGACGTTCGCCGCG
>CALFWL010000224.1 GCA_937928215.1 uncultured Pirellulaceae bacterium
CAGGCCCCAGTAGTGAGAAAGACTTTTGCCTTTGGGGAATCGACTGGGATCTCCGACTCGGCAAGTCAGTGCCAGAGCGCTGTAGTAGGCGGCTCCTGGGATGGTGCGAACAATTTCGACCAACTCGTCGCCTTGGCCGCGGCCAATAATCTGCGTTTCCAAGTCGGCCATTCGTTTTGACCAGCGATGATGCTCCTCAAGGTGCCAGTCCATTTCACTGCGCGCCGCTGGCGGGAGCTTGACAACCTCCAGCCATTTCAACGCCGCTTGGGTGGGAAAGGTTTTTGTGGGCATCTGCCACTGCAGATTGAACCTTCGCAGAATATGTTTGATGCGGTTGGTCGATCGAGTTCGCATCTTGCCGGCGTCTTTGCGGAGCAAGGTCAAGCGTTGGTTTTCCGCGTCGATTTTCGATGGCAAGATGACTTGGCGGATGCCGCGAACGGGTTGGCCGAGTCGCAGTCGGTGTTGGTTGACCCAGAGCAGTTCCGAAAGGGCATGAGCATCGCGGCGATCGGTTTTTATCTTCGGTTTTTTTGTTGGCTGGATGAGGATGGATTGAACGCAGCCGTGTTGGGGCAGCAGTTCCAGGAGCCAGTCATTGAAGCCGCAGACTTCGACGATCGCAATGTAACCGGGAGAGGCTTGGTCTTTGAGCGATTGCTCGTGCAGTTTGACGAAGAACTCTGGTTGGACAACGCGACTTTGGGAGTGAAATACCGCGTTTCGGGAATCCACGCTCTGGCGGGTGGCAGCTGCTTCAACACGGATTTGCACTTCGCTTAAAAAGTTTCCACGCTCTGGCGACCGTAGCTAGTGCGAGTTGACGCTGTTCATCACACGGAACAGATTTTTATCGCGCGGCGTAAAGACGCGATGGGATTACTGTCGATTGGGATAAACTCTTGAGCGACGAAGCCGGTGTAGCCTGTCTCTGCGATGGCTGACATGATCGCCGGGTAGTTCAATTCCTGTCGTTCATCAATTTCGTTTCTGCCCGGCACGCCGCCCGTGTGATAATGACTGAAATATGAGTGCCGCTTTTTGATGGTCGCGATCACGTTGCCTTCCATGATTTGCATGTGATAGATGTCGTACAACAGCTTGAAATGGTTGTCCCCCATGGCATCACACAATGCTACTCCCCAGTCGGTGTGATCGCACATGTAGTCCGGGTGATCGACGTGGCTGTTCAGTAGTTCCATGGTCACCGTCACCCCAAGTTCTTTCGCGAGCGGCATCAACTGGCGGAGTCCTTTCGCACAGTTCGATAGCCCTTCGGAATCACTCATGCCATCACGATTGCCGGGGAAACAAATCACGTTCTTTGCTCAGGCGGCAGCTGCTTCGCGAAGGTACGCAACATATCGCTCCAGCAACACATCGTGATACTCGACTCGATTCCACGCTTTCTCAATCACACCGACCGTTGTACCGTTCTCAGCAACCGTCGTCGGATTCGCGATCATCGCACAGGTCAAGCCATGCTTCTGTAGGAGCGGCATGTCTATCGGAGTCACCAAGTCGATCGAATGAATCTCGAGCTCGACAGCGGCGGCACAAAGATCGTCCAAAGGTAGCGCCTGATAACACCAGCGGCAGACAGAATGTTTGAACATGGCTACTTTTTCGGGCGAAAGGCGAGCAGGCGATTAGGGTCGGTGTCGAGGAATGGACCTTCGATCAAGTCGATACAGTAAGGGATTGCGGGAAACACGGCGTCCAGGCATTGGGCGATGGCTTTCGGGCTGCCCGGAAGATTGACGATTAACGTGTTGCCTCGAATGCCCGCGGTTTGCCTTGAAAGAATCGCGGTGGGGACGTATTGCAGTGAGACGCCTCGCATCAGCTCACCAAAGCCCGGCATCATTTTGTTGCAGACGGCTGCGGTGGCTTCAGGCGTCACGTCACGAGCAGCCGGGCCCGTGCCGCCAGTCGTGATGATCAAGCAGCAGTCGTGCTGATCCGAAAGTTCGATTAGAGTCTGCTCGATGGTTTCTTGATCGTCTGCGATTATTTTTGGAACAGGCTCCCACGCACTGGTGAGCACTTCGTTCAAGTATTCTTGAATCGCGGGCCCGCCTCGGTCTTCGTACTCGCCCCGGCTGGCTCGATCTGACACGGTCAGGATTCCGATCTTGGCGGACTTGTCTGTCATGATTGTTGTACCGTCAGAGATTGTTTCACCACGTCTTGTGCCGTCGAAAAGTTCAGGTCTGAACGAATCGCGGACACGGTGATCTTACCGGCTCGCAGCGCGACGGTGTCTGTTTCAACGTCATGCGGATCCGGATCAGGAGTGTCGGTCGCCCAATAATATGGGCGATCCTTTGGATCAACGCCTTGGCTGTAGTGATAAGCCATCGGGCCGGTCTCGACAGGGACAGAGACCACTTCCGCGTTGCCATCTAATGCAGAGATCGGCACGTTGATATTCAACACCGTTCTGTCCGGAGTCGGCAGATGAGCCAGCTTTTGAATCAGCGGCCACGCGATTTCTGCTGCTCGTCGATAGTCGTCGGTCGCATGAGTGTATTCAACACTCACGGCGAACGCTTTTACTCCAAAAGCGGCCGCGACCAGTGCCGCGCCGACGGTTCCTGAATGGTTCACGTTGGTGCCCGCGTTGATTCCGCCGTTGATTCCGCTGATCACGATGTCGGGCTTCCACGGGCAGAGATCAAACAGTGCCAGCTTTACGCAATCGACCGGGGTGCCGTCGACAGAATATCCGGGAATGTCATTGTCTCGGGAATCGCGGTCTCCTCCGAGTTTGACTGGGAACAACGGCCGAAGGAATGTTACGGCTCCTGCGATACCGCTTTGCTCAGTCCTCGGGGCAACGATGAAGACTTCTGCATCCTGGTGAACGCTCCGCGCGAGCTGAATGATTCCTTGAGCATGGACGCCATCGTCATTGGTGAGCAGGATTTTCATGTTGGGCCGGAGTCGAGAATCGATCGTTGAATCGTGTTTCGATGTGTACGGTATCGAGGTCGTCGCGGTTTGACAACATGGCGAAGCGGACAACCGTAACGAACGCCATAACGTCGCCGATTTGCAGGCACACCGGACCGGTTGCGGGTCGTTGGAAAGTGCTTTGGAAAGTCGTATAATCTCCGCTTTCAAAACTTGCCGTTAGCAAACCCGCTTCTCCGCGATTCTCAGTTGGGGCGGGTTTTGTAGTTGGCAAACTTGACCTGACGCGGCCCCTTCCGCTGGAAAATCTTACAATGACTGTCGCCGTAGAAAACGCATCCGCGACTCAAGCTCGCACGACCTCCGAACGTATTCTGGTGTTGGATTTCGGATCGCAGTACGCCCAGTTGATCGCTCGGCGGGTGCGTGAGCAAAACGTCTACTGCGAGATCGTCAGGCACGATATCACGCCGGCTCAAATTGCAAACCACAATCCCAGCGGAATTATTCTTTCGGGAGGTCCGGCCAGCGTTTACGAAGACGGTGCGCCCAAGTGCGATCCGGGTTTGTTTGAAATCGACATCCCGATCCTTGGAATCTGCTACGGAATGCAACTGGTTTGTGATTCGCTTGGCGGGAAGGTGGACAGCACCAGAACTCGTGAATACGGACGTGCGTTCTGTGAAGTTTCGACGCCCGATCCGCTGTTCAACGACTTCCCAGGAAACGCTCAGGTCTGGATGAGCCATGGCGATCAAGTGCAGCAGGTTTCGGATGACTTTGTTGGAATCGCTCGTACGGACACCTGCCCCGTCGCAGCCATCAAGCACAAGCATCGACCGGTCTACGGTCTGCAGTTTCACCCCGAGGTGACTCACACGACTCACGGAGCAATCTTGCTCAAGAACTTTTTGTATGAAGTTTGTGGGTGCGAGGGAACTTGGAAGCTGAGCGATTTCGCGGATGAAGCGATTGATCGAATTCGAAAGCAGGTTGGAGACAATCGGGTCATCTGCGGTCTTTCTGGTGGAGTCGACTCTTCGGTGGTCGCGGCGTTGTTGTTCAAGGCGATTGGGCCTCAGTTGTCATGCATTTTGGTTGACAACGGCTTACTGCGGAAAGGCGAGACTCAGATCGTGGTCGATCAGTTCGCCAACCATTTCAAAACGGACTTGCATGTGGTTAAAGCGACCGATCAGTTTTTGTCAGTGCTGGCCGGAGTCACGGACCCTCAAGAGAAACGTACGAAGATTGGGCACACGTTTATCGACTGCTTCAAAGCGGAAGCCGAACATATCGAAAACGCGAAGTTTCTGGCTCAAGGAACACTGTACCCCGACGTGATTGAAAGCGGAGCGGCTCCCGATGGCCCGGCTGCCACCATTAAATTGCATCACAACGTGGGCGGCTTGCCTGACCAGCTGGGGTTTGAGTTGATCGAGCCGCTTCGTGATTTGTTCAAAGACGAAGTGCGGCGGTTGGGAATCGAGCTCGGCCTTCCTGAGGAGCTTGTCTGGCGGCACCCGTTTCCAGGTCCCGGCTTGGCCGTTCGATGCTTGGGAGAAATCACCGAGGAAAAACTTGTCGTCCTGCGAGAAGCCGATGCAATCGTGATCGACGAGATTAATCAGGCGGGTCTGTATCGAGAAACCTCCCAGCTATTCGCCGTGCTGTTGCCGGTCCAGAGCGTCGGCGTGATGGGGGACGCTCGCACGTATGAAAACGCTTTGGTAATTCGCTGCGTAAATACCGACGACTTCATGACAGCCGATTGGTCACGGCTGCCGTATGAAGTGCTGGCAAAAATGTCGACTCGGATCATTAACGAAGTCGCAGGCGTGAACCGTGTTTGTTACGACATCAGCAGCAAACCGCCAGCGACGATCGAGTGGGAGTGAGTTGGAATGCGGAATGCGGGACAAGAAGCTCGCTGTGACTAGCCACATGCAAAAGTGTCAAACCCAACCAAGCTAGGCGGGATTGAGGAACTCATTGTGGCAATGTTCAATCCGAATGGCTCGCACGGAGCCTTGCCTTCCCGTTAACACCACACGCCTCGTGCCGAAAACCGCACACCCAACACTCACACCGAGAAGCAAAAACGACACTCCGAAAACCACACACGGAAAACCGAAAACCAAGTCCTGTACCCTGTAAACTGTACTCTTTCCCGTACTCTTTCAACTTTTACCATGTCAAAACAATACATTTATCAAATGGTCGATCTGACCAAGAAGCATGGGCCTCGCGTTGTGCTGGACAAAGTCTGGCTGTCGTTTTACCCTGGAGCCAAAATTGGTGTGCTCGGACGTAACGGTACTGGGAAAAGTACTCTGTTGCGGATCATGGCGGGGCTCGACAAGGACTACGACGGAGAAGCACGGCTGACCGACGGATTTACGGTTGGCTACTTGCCTCAGGAGCCACAGCTGAATCCGGATAAAAACGTCTGGGACAACGTTCAGGAAGCAGTGGCTCCACGTCGAGCACTCTTGGATCGGTTCAATGAACTGACGGCCAAGTGTGCCGAACCGCTCGACGAAGACGCGATGCAAAAAGTTTATGACGAAATGGCTCGAGTGCAGGATCAGATCGATGCCACCAATACCTGGCAGCTGGATCACGAAATTGAAATCGCGTTCGAGGTCATGAATCTTCCTCCCAAAGATGCGGATGTGAATCAGCTGTCCGGCGGAGAAAAACGTCGGGTTGCCTTGTGCAAGCTGCTGTTAGAGAAACCAGATCTGTTGTTGCTGGACGAGCCTACCAACCACTTGGATGCTGACAGTGTGCATTGGCTTGAGCGAACGCTGCAAGACTATCACGGCACCATCGTTGCGGTGACTCACGATCGTTACTTCCTAGATAACGTTGCCGGCTGGATTCTGGAATTGGATCGAGGCGAAGGGCATCCGTTCGAAGGGAATTACTCTTCTTGGCTTGAGCAGAAACAGGCTCGCCTGAAAGTCGAAGAGAAACAGAGCGAAGCCCGTCAAAAAGCCTTGGCCAAGGAGATGGAATGGATCAAGATGTCGCCCAAGGCTCGGCAGACCAAGTCCAAGGCTCGCATTAACAGCTACGAGCAAATGTTGGCTGAGGATCAACGCGACAAGATTGACGAACTTGAAATCCAAATTCCGCCAGGTCAGCACTTGGGCGATGTCGTGATCGAAGCCGATGGCGTCCGCAAGGGCTTTGGCGATAAGATTCTGATGGACGACATGACCTTCCGTTTGCCGCCGGGCGGAATCGTTGGCATCATCGGTCCCAACGGAGCAGGTAAGACAACTCTGTTTCGTATGATCACCGATGACGAACAGCCCGACGCGGGCGTCATGAGGGTAGGCGATACGGTTCAATTGGGCTACGTCGATCAGTCTCGCGATAGCTTGGACGCTGACAAATCGGTGTACCAAGAAATATCGGAAGGAAACGAAACGCTAGAAATTGGCAAGCGAAAAGTGAACGCTCGTGCTTACGTGAATCGCTTCAATTTTCGTGGAGCCGATCAGGAAAAGAAGGTGGGTGTGCTGTCCGGCGGAGAACGCAACCGAGTGCATCTGGCCAAACTGCTGCGCCGCGGTTCGAACGTGCTGCTATTGGATGAACCAACCAACGACTTGGATGTCGACACGTTGCGAGCACTCGAGGAAGCGATTTTGAACTACGCGGGTTGCGTCGTCGTTACCAGCCACGATCGATGGTTCCTCGACCGCATCGCGACTCATATTCTGGCATTCGAGGGCGACGGCTACGTACACTGGTGCGAAGGCAACTATCAGAACTACGAATCCCAACGCCGCGAACGACTGGGAATCGCCGAAGACGAGCCACGTCGATTCAAATACAAGAAGCTGGCAACGTAGCCGCTTGGGAGGTGCGGGCAATTCACTTTAATTGCGGCAAAGCAAAGATCGGGGCGCAAAAAAACCGCTCATCAATGGCGATGAGCGGCTGATTGCTTTCATCACTAATCGGATGATTAAGTTCCATCGTCCGTGTCTTCGGTTGGAAGCGTTTCGACTGCCGTATCTTCTTGCGGCTCAGGGGCTGGCGGCTCGGCAGCCTCGGTAGGTGAGCCAGTTTCTGGAGCGGTGTCGCCAACGACAGTTCCTTCGACGGTTCCAGCTTCTGAAGAGCCATCGCCAGAGACAACATCTGAGATCACAACGGCTCCGGGTGGCAGGCCCTGAGTGCTATAAGGGCTCATTCCGCTGCTCATCATGCCACCGTCAACGATTGCGCCACTGACCATTCCGCCGCCGCAGCAACTGTTGCATGAACTGCAACCAGAACTGGCAACAGGAGCAGCATACCCCATCGGCATTGCCGAGCTGTATTCCATCGGTGCTGACATAACGGGAGCCGACTGGTACGACATCGGTGCCGAGTACGACTGGACTGGTGCGCTGAAAACTTGAGGTGCAGCGTATGATGTTGCAGGCTGAGCGAACGTCGGTGCGCTGCCTGCACACGTTGGGCACTGGGCGAACGCCTGGTTGGCGGTAACCGCCACGGCAGCGACGACAAATAATGCGGTAAGCTTTCTCATGAACTTCTCCAAGGGAGTTTAGGGATTGGCACGCGACGGTAATGTCATCGCCTACGGCCAGCGATTTCTACGACGCCAGATGATCGACTGCGGTTCCAAACGTCGTGTTAAATTTCATCAGTCAAACGGGCAAGTGCTCTGTGACTACTAAAGTTCGGGCTGGATAAAAACGCCATCCACTCGGCGGCGATCACTTATTTCGACATCAAACCCGAACATCCAAGTTTGAAGAAGCACTAGACTACCCTTCTCGTTAGGGCTGTCAAGACACGGATTGATGCCCAAAAACCCGTGTCCTATAACGGCTCGCAATGGCTCTAAACCTTCGTTGCTTGATGGCAGTAGTTGACAGCTGCCCCCCCAAAAAACTTGTGTTTGCGACGTTTTGAAAAAAGTGGGAAGCTGTCACCTGAATTCTGCGACCATTTTTCGCTCAGTTGCCGATACTGGAAAGGTGTCGAATGCTCCGGAAACTCCGTTCCTAA
This sequence comes from uncultured Pirellulaceae bacterium, assembly GCA_937928215.1. Classification (GTDB taxonomy): domain Bacteria; phylum Planctomycetota; class Planctomycetia; order Pirellulales; family Pirellulaceae; genus Mariniblastus. The sequence continues at coordinate 7,957 of CALFWL010000224.1, forward strand.
CACCCGGTTTTTCTCGATCGATTGTGAAATACGTCACATGTTGATTTGTCGCGTTTTGCGTATGACTGTCTTCAGATTGCTCTATTCCCAGCAGCACCAGATCGCCAAAATGTCAGCCAATCGAGCGATGGAGCAGCAAAATAGACTGAAAAACGTTGTTCCGACGGGATTTGAGTGAACAATCCGTTGGGTTCGGCATCCGATTTGCAGATCACTTTGATTGCACCTTTCAACCCTGTCGCCGTTGGCAATCGACGGCTCGTGGGAAGGAAGTCAGAAAACGGAGATGCAGCCATGTTCCAGACAAATCCACCAGAGTTCGACTCGGTCCCTGAAAATACATCCAAAGGGCATGACGTTCAGCGCAGTGAAGAACGCCGAAAGTGCGCGGACAAGGAAAACCATGCGAGCCCCGTTCCAGAGTTCGCAACTTTGGACGCATTCTCAGCATGGATGGATGTCCAACTGGCTCAACTGGAAGCCACGCACGAAGGCTTCGAAACGATTTCATCTGTCCGAGGTTTCTACGGCCGGTGACTTGTTCGCCGTCAAGCATTGGATCGCGACGCTGCCGACTTGAGGAAGTTACGCCCCGAGCCAGACGGCTGATCGTAATTCTAGTTCGGCAAGCCATTACCTTTCGGGATTCGTCTGTTCATATCGCTTGAGCAAGGAAGCGGTTTCAGCCTTTCCCAGCACGCGATTCAAGTTGACGTAAGGCCTCAAGCCAAGCACCTTCGATTTTCGTTCGCCGGACGGTGGTGATTCATGTCCACAGGCTTCGCACGCGAGCCATGTCTGGTCGGGCGAGGTAACACAACGTCGACAGCGTGGGCAATGAGCGAAAATTTTCCAAGTGACTCCATCCGAGTAGCCTTGAGGAACAAGCTCGACATTCAGCTGCATGCTATGTCGATGGCACAGTGTTAACGCATCGATGAAACGCAGCAGGTCATCGACAAAGTCAGGATCGCCGGTACTTGCGTGTCGTCGCAATGCCGTACTGAATATCTTTTCAAGCAAAAGCAACTGAGGAATCGTCAGGGTTGACTCTTGCCAGAAGCTGAACCACGCCGGGCTGGCGGATGGGAAATTGCTTTCGATCAGTGGCTGAAGGTTGAGCATCTGGATTGCGAGATCGACCTCTTTGACCAGTAAATCATCGATTGGGTCAGGTCGTTCGGTCGCTGGTTGATCGGTTTTCTCGTTGCGTCTTGCAAGGGATGTGAGGGAGCTTCCGTCGGTCGTTAACCAGCCGTAGCAGCCAGCCCACATTGCGTCACCAGAATCCAGTAGATTGGTATTTGCGTTGCAATCTCGGCAACATTTCTCGATCGTTTCCCGACCGCCAAACACGTCCAAGACTTCTGATTCTGTGAATCCCATCGCTGAGTCGGGTTGGTCGGACATCGCCGACGCGTGAATGCAAATGTTCTCGAACACTCGATTTTCAACCAGCCCGTTTGAAAACTCCCTGACCCCTCGCAATTGGCGGAAGGTCGCGTCGGGTGATGCTGTGTCGCCTCCGACTCTCAATTTGCAGGGGAGGTCAATGGACCAACGGAGAAACTGGGGAGTCGGTCCGAGTACGGCAACGCTTCGCTTCATGGTGAAGTAGCCTTTTCGAATCGTCGGAATGGTTCACAGCCAAGCAATCAAGCAAATCGTCATCACAGTCCGCGTGATGTTCTAGGCAGGACATTGCACGCAGGATTGTGTTGACGACTGAATAGTTTGACAGCGAGCGGAAAATTAGTGTCTGAAATGTCGGTTCCCGGCGAAGACCATTGGGATGTCATGCTCGTCACACGCATCGATGACTTCTTGGTCTCGCATACTTCCACCGGGCTGAATGATCGCCGCGATGCCCGCCGCGGCGGCCAGCGAAATTGAATCGGCAAACGGGAAAAACGCGTCAGACGAAAGGATCGAACCTCGACTTCTCTCGCCCGCTTTCCGAATCGCAATCTGAACCGCATCGACTCGACTCATTTGTCCGGCGCCAACACCGACTAAGGCTCGATCGTGTGACAGACTGATCGCGTTTGATTTGACAAAACGGACTATCGACCAACCAAATTTCAGCTCTTCCATCATCGATTCGTCGGGCTGAGCTTTTGTTGGAATCGTCCATGAGGATGTGTCATCGGGAAGGTTGTCGGCTTGCTGCGCCAACATGCCTCCGACGAGATAGCGATACTCATGGCGAGCCACTGCTTCGCCCAAGTTGCCGACTTGCAGCAGGCGAACATTCTTTTTCCACTTTGGTTTGGTCGTCAGGATGTCGACAGCTTCTCGGCTGAACTGCGGAGCCACGATCGCTTCGACAAAGAAATCACCCTCGGCTAGAAACTGTGCCGTTTCCGAATCGATTTCTCGGTTGAGCCCAATCACACTTCCGAACGCACTGACCGGATCGCCCGCAAATCCTTTTCGTACCGCGTCGACCAACGTTTCACTCACAGCGGCTCCGCAAGGATTATTGTGCTTGATCACGCTGCACGCAGGCAACGGCTGGCCCCTCACGATCGACAACGCGCTGTCCAAGTCCAGCAAGTTGTTGTACGAAAGTTCTTTGCCGTTAAGCTGCTTGGCGTCTATCAGATTGGCTTCGCTACGATTTTGGAAGCTGTACAAAGCCGCAGCTTGGTGGCTGTTTTCACCGTAACGGAGCCCGCATTTTTTCTCAAGGCGAAGGTTAACCACAGAAGGAAATGCTTCCTCGCGATCGGGTGCCGCTTGCGACTGAAAATAATTTGCAATCGTAGCGTCGTAGTCTGCCGTATGAGTAAACGCTGCGGCCATCAGCTCGGATCGTGTTGCCAGTGTGGTGCAACCGTCTGCTTCGATTTCGGCCTGTACTTTTCCATACTGATCCGGGCTGGAAACGATCGACGTAAACGCACTGTTCTTTGCGGCCGCGCGGACTAGGCTGGGGCCACCGATGTCAATTTGCTCGATCGCTTCGTGTCGTTGAATTCCACTCCTGGCGATGGTTTCGGCAAACGGATATAGGTTCACGACGACCAATTCGAAAGTCCTGATGTCGTGATCGGACAGCGATTTCAGATCGGAATCCATATCGTGCCGACACAAAATCCCGGCAAAGATTTTCGGATGGAGTGTTTTGACTCGGCCATCCATCATCTCGGGGAAGCCCGTGTAGTCCGCAACGTCAATCACCGGCACGCCGGCTTCCTCTAGGTGGCGCCGTGTTCCCCCGGTGCTGTAGATTTCAATTCCGTTGGAGGCGAGCGCTTTGGCGAAGTCAGCAACGCCAGTTTTGTCGCTGACGCTGATCAGGGCGCGTTTGATTTTGGTCGAGGACATTTTTATGAACGCGGGATGCAGAAGTGGGAATGCGGGATAGTGTTGCGGACGGATACGACGCCGTCTGAAACAACGTTGATAGAATAGAACGGGAGGGGAGCCAACTGACCAAAGGCAACGCCTGAAGCCTGCCGTGTCGCGTCTACACGCTGCCGTCTGAGCTAAAACGGAATGTCGTTTTCGTCGTACGAAGCGTCGGCGAACGCGTCGTTGGCATCTTCAGGAACAGACTGATCCATTCCATCCTCTTTGCCAGCTGAGACAACTTTGAAACTGATCGCCTCAGCAGAAAGAAAGTACTTGACTTCGCTCTGAGGATCACGTTGCCACTTGCGACCTGATAATTTGTAGCTGATTTCAACTTCGTCGCCCACATTCATGTCGTCAGCGATCGAACACGAATCCCGAGTGAACTCGAGCGGAATGTAGTTGCTGAATCGGCCATCTTGCTGCTCCAGCACGACCAATCGCTTTTGAAAACCCTTTTGTCCGTACGTTTTGGTCTCTTCGACCAAGTGAACTTTGCCGCTTACTTTTGATTCGCTCATCGCTACTTTTCCGGGGATAAACTCAGACTCAAATTGAGTGCCGTTGGATCTCAGATGATAGCGAAATTCGCGCGAATGAAAACGTGGCGGAAAGAAGTGCCGGACCGGAAAAACCAGCACTCGTCGCATTCTTGAAGGTAAATCGGCAGCGAATCGCCGAAGCGTCCCAAAAACCGTCAGCCCTGCTAACAGAATCAACGCGAGCGATCACCGGCGCGGTTACTGACGGCCGGCATCTTTTGTCGGATTTCCTTTTTCCCATTGGAAACCCCGAGGTCACGAGTTGCGAAATCCGAGCGAATCGCAGCGTGGTTTGATTACTTGAGCCGCTTCTCTGCCCGCGATTAGACGATTGATCAGTGGCCTGGTCTCGCTGCACAAGGCCGAGCTGTTGCCTCCGTTTTGACGCGCAATTGGAGCCTCGCGGGCAGTCGTCAACCGAAGCTGTCAACGTCCGCAGTTTTTTCAGCATTGAAAGTGGCCCCGGTGCTAATCATGACGGCGTCGGCTCAATTTGCCGGTGGCCACTGCTTCAGTTGTTGACTTCGC
>CALFWL010000225.1 GCA_937928215.1 uncultured Pirellulaceae bacterium
CACGGCCAAGCCATATTTCAGATACATCTCGGGCAATAACTTTTGAAGTTTGGGGCCGATTTGTCCGCCAATCAACACGCCCGGGATCGTGAATTTGGCGACCGAAAGCGATTCGCCAATCGTCCCCTCGGCAGAGTGAAAAGCGAATTCGTAAAAGTGACCTAACGACGCAACAAGTACAGTCACGACAACACAGAAGACAGCTGTCCCGACAGCTACCGGCGTAGGGACTTTGCATCGAGAGATCAGCTGGTAGTCCATCATCTCGCCCAGCCCGACTGAGATAAGGCCAACCGTCGCACCACCCAAACTGGCGACGGTTCGTAACCCGTTTCGGTTGCAAACCGTGTAACGATAGGTCGTCCCGTCAGCGCTCGTTAGCGTGCTTTCGTACTCTTTGGGTTCACTGGAGGTCTCGGTTTGTTTCGCGTTTTCTTTTTGCTCTTGGCTGGTGGCACGGTAGATCTGAATTCCGATAAACGCGATACCCACGGCGAATCCACCTTTGAGCATTTCCGGCGAAACGTAAGACGTGAGTAGCGTTCCGCCAATCGCCGACGGCACCGACCATTTCAGAATTCCCAACCCAAGCTTGTAGTCAATCAGTCGATTTCGCGAATAAGCGAAAAGCCCCGATGAAAAACCGAAAAGCTCGGTAAACAGCGCGGTGCCAATCGCGATCTGTGGTTCGAGGCCAAGCACAAGAATAAACAGCGGAGAAAAGAAAATCGCGCCGCCGACTCCGGACGCCATGGCCACGGTGGCGATCATGATCGAAGCAGGAAACAGGTACCAAAGTTCAGGGAGAAAATCCATGTCATCAGCCTCATAAGCAGTAGCGATATTGTTGGAAAACTACGACGAACGTGGAATCGACCGTCGATTATCGCTCGGGTTTCAAGATGAACTGAGCCAATCGCAAGGGCATCATTCAGTGCTTCGATAGCCATTCGCAGTGCCAGCTCGCACGAACTTCGGAAGCGACTTGGTGGAATCTGTGGTCTTTGACTATGAAACGTTATCGCCGGCCAACGCTTTCACAGCACTCGCGACAACGGAGTCAAGCTGTGCGCCGATCTCCTGATTGATCACGGTGTTCTTCTTAAGATCAAAGTTTTCGGAAAAGCTAGGCACCGACAGCGACGCGACGACATTGGCGCCGAAGTGTGGTGCCGAGTTCACTGCGGACTGAAGGACATTTCTCGCACCGTTTGCACCGGGTGACGTTGCCAAATAAATGACAGGCTTTTCTTGAAACACAGTACGTTGGATTCGGGTCGACCAGTCGAACAAGTTTTTATACGCGGCGGTATATGTGCCGTTGTGTTCGGCGTATGACACGATCACCAGATCGGCAGGCTCAATCGCATCAAGAAACGCTTGTGCGCCTTCGGCCTTGCCCACTTCTTTTTCCATATCTTCGCTGAACATGGGAACCTCGAAATCGCGGATGCTCAAGACTGTCACGTCAGCATCCTTAAAGAGCCGAGCCACATAAGCTGCAAGGGTTTGGTTGATGGATGTCGAACTCGTAGAAGCACCGAATGCAACAATTTTCATTTCGTTTCGCCTGATTGAGTTTAAGGAAAGTAAGTCTGCCCTGTTGGGTCGGAAATATGCAAGCATATTGCGCCATAGTTACCTCCGAATTGTTGACGTTGAATGAGACACGAAATGCACATCTGAGTCGCATTTGATGCATCGCGACAATAAAACGATTGGCAGCTTGGCAAGTTGCGTCCCGAGCCAGAACACGCTGGCAAACAGTTCTTGCTCCGACCCGAAATGGCGTTTGACATTTTAACGTTTGGAGTTTCGCGTTTTCCTTCTTCCATTGCCCGCCGACAAGTAATTGTTTTCGAATTGTCCGATTGGATGTCACGCTGAAAGTGGAATGTTCGGATATATGAATGGTCCTCGTTGAATGAGGATTGTCAAACCAATTCAAATACAAAAAGGAACTTAGCTATGCGTCCCAAATTCATCACAAAAAACATGCATGCGTTTCTCGATTACCCGGTCGCGATCGTCTTGATTGCGGCTCCATTTTTATTGGGGCTGGGGCAGTCGCACCCGCTCGCCTTTTGGCTGTCCGTCGCAACGGGAATCGCTGCACTTACGCTGACCCTGCTGACCGATCACAAGCTTGGCGTGGTGCGCGTGGTGCCTTATTCAGCCCATCTGGCGGTTGATGGAATGGTCGCCGCTGTGTTTCTGGCGGCCCCTTTTGCCCTCGGTTTTGCTGGCATCGACGCGATGTACTACTGGGCCAATGGCGCAGCGGTCGCAATGGTCGTTGGCGCGCACAAGCCAGAATTTACCCCAGAACCGATGACGCTAAGCAGTACGGCTGCTTAGCCATCGTTTTGCAATTTGCGGGGAGTTCCAGTGTCAGTTTTTATCGCTTCAGACCATGCCGGTTACGATTTAAAAAGTGAACTCAAGAGCTTTCTTGAAGGCGCGGATTATGAAGTAGAAGATGTTGGTGCGTTTGACCGGTCGGCGGTCGACTATCCCGACATCGCCGCAGCCTTGGTGGCGAAGATGCTTGGCCAAAAAAAGAGCAGCAACGCTGCTCGGGGAATTCTTATTTGCGGGAGCGGGGTCGGTGTTTCCGTCGCCGCGAACAAGTTTTCTGGCATCCGAGCCGGGTTGTGCCACGACTGCTATTCCGCGAGGCAAGGCGTGGAGCACGACGATATGAATGTCTTGGTGCTTGGCGCAAGAATTATCGGAACGGAATTGGCCAAGGTGTTGGTCGTCAGCTTCTTGCAAGCCCGGTTCTCTAACGAGCCGCGTCATGTTCGCCGGCTGGAAAAGGTGATCGCCATCGAGTCGAAAAACGGATAAATGCCTAAGTGATTGCGTCTTCAATTTTGCCTTGTCGACGCTATCGCGTTGCTTCTGCCTCATCGTTGCTGCTCTGCCAATGCCGCTTGAGTGTGGGGCATGTCAGTTCATGCCAATCTGCCAAATAACATCTGAACCCAACATTTACGCGAACAAAACTGGAAAGCTCATGTCAATCGCCGTTAAGCGCTCAGCAAAGCCTGCCCTGAATTCTCTTGCACAACTTGCGGGGCTGGGCCAATCCGTGTGGTTGGACTATATCCGGCGTAGTCTGATCGAAAGTGGCGAACTGACGCGTCTGATTGAAGAAGATGGTCTAAAGGGAGTTACTACCAATCCGGCGATTTTTGAAAAAGCAATCGTTGGCAGCAGTGACTACTCAGTCGCACTGGCGAAGGCCGGAGAAATTTATGGCGACCCAGTCAAGACGTACGAGGCCATTGCCATTGAGGATGTTCAGGCGGCGGCCGATCTGTTCGCCGACGTTTATTTCCAAAGCGATTATCGAGACGGCTACGTCAGCCTGGAAGTGTCGCCATTTATCGCCAACGATACGCTACGCACGCTCGACCAAGCCCGCCGTCTTTGGAAAGAGGTTGATCGACCCAACGTGATGATCAAGGTCCCTGCCACCGCCGCTGGCATCGTGGCGATTGAGCAACTCATTAGCGAAGGCATCAATGTCAACGCCACGTTGATCTTTTCCCGTGACGTTTACAATCGCGTCGCCGAAGCGTTCATTTCCGGTTTGGAGCGAGCAGCTGACTCGGCGCTCGATATTTCCGGAATCGCGAGCGTGGCAAGTTTCTTCATCAGTCGTATTGATGTTGCGGTCGACGATGCTCTCCAGGCCATACTGATTACTATGCCGGAGTATGAAATCCGACAGCAGATTTTGTCTTGCGTGGGAAAAGTAGCCATCGCCAATGCAAAGCTTGCCTACCAGGATTTCCTGGAACACTTTGGCAGCTCACGATGGAAAGAACTTGCAGATAAAGATGCTCAGGTCCAGCGTGTCTTGTGGGCCAGCACAGGGACCAAGAACCCGGCGTTCAGCGATGTTCTGTATGTCGAAGAATTGATCGGACAGGACACAGTCAACACGATTCCACCCGCAACCTACGATGCGTTTCGTGAGCACGGCATTGCCGCGACCGCTCTGTCAGAAAATTTGACAGATGCCAATTGTGTTCTGAAGACACTCGGCGATATTGGGGTTTCACTCGATGAGATTACCAGCCAATTACTCGACGATGGACTGACGGGATTTTCCGAATCGTTTGAACGCCTTTTGCGAGCCGTCGACCAACGATGCACGCGCACCGCAGGGAAAGAGCTGATCAAAAGTCAGACGTTATCCCTGCCCGTTTCGCTGTCGTTGGAAATTGACGCGGTCGCGAAAGAATGGAAGACCAGTGGCAACGTTCGCCGACTTTGGAGCCGAGACGCGACGCTCTGGTCGGGAGCCGATGAAGCCGACTGGCTGGGTTGGTTGGGAATCACCGAATCCCAACTGCAGCATCACGACCGCTTGACCAAAATGGCAGACAAAATTGTCGCCGAGAAATTCACGCACATTGTGTTGCTGGGCATGGGAGGTTCGAGCCTCTGCCCGGATGTCCTGAAAGCTTCATTTGGAAAGGTCATCGGGTTTCCCGAATTGCTGGTGCTTGATTCGACCGATCCAGCTCAGGTCGCGTCGATTGAAAATCAAATTGAACTGAAAAGCACTTTGTTTATCGTTTCCAGTAAGTCCGGTTCGACGACTGAGCCAAACATTTTCAAACAATACTTCTTCGAGAAGCTTGCAAATCGAATCGGTCGAGACAAAGCGGGCAACCAGTTCATTGCGGTCACCGATCCCGGTTCGTCGCTGGAAAAAATTGCTCATCGGGATCAATTCCGGCATGTATTCCACGGTGTACCCAGCATCGGCGGCAGGTATTCGGCACTTTCGGATTTTGGCATGGTGCCCGCGGCGGCAATGGGTATCCATGTGGCGCAGTTACTGCATAAAGCTGACGAAATGGTTTACGCCTGTTCGTCGTGCGTGCCGTTGGAAGAGAACCCAGGTGTCATGCTGGGCATCGCTTTGGGCGTCGCGTGCAATCAAGGTCACAACAAACTGACAGTCGTGGCGTCGCCGCAAGTGGAAACGTTGGGTGCTTGGTTGGAACAACTGGTCGCCGAATCCACCGGCAAGCAGGGACTGGGCATTGTGCCTGTAGATCGCGAGTCGTTGGCCTCTCCTGAGCAATACGGGAACGATCGCCTGTTCGTTTATGTACGACACGATTCTCAGCCAAACGAACAGCAAGATGTCGCGATCAAACAACTGGAACAAGCGGGCCACCCGGTCATTCGAATCGCCATTTTCGATGCATATGATCTCGGTCGCGAGTTCTTCCGTTGGGAAATGGCAACTGCCGTTGCGGGAGCCGTGATTGGCATCAATCCGTTTAACCAACCCGATGTCGAAGCCAGCAAGATTGCCACGCGTGAGTTAACCAATGCGTATGAGAGCACGGGTCGGCTGCCTGACGAAAGCTCATTTTTCGAGGAATCATCGCTGGAGCTGTTCGCCGACGAA
>CALFWL010000226.1 GCA_937928215.1 uncultured Pirellulaceae bacterium
CGCAACGTTCGCGCCGCAGTCAACAGCGTGACCGCTAACGGGCGCACGTAATTCTCATCCGCCGCCACCAAGACAACGGGATCGTCGGTACCGACCGAGCGGTTGATTCGAGTTTTCAGTGCGGCTTGTTGCACGGACATGAGGTAGTTTTACAGGCGATCGACTGCGGGTTTCAGGATTGGATTTTTGCGACGGTGGAAGCTGCTCGACAACGTACATTCGACGATTGACGAACCTCTTCGAATATCGCTCGAAATAACGGGTTCTCCATTTCCGATTATTATTTTCCTGTTCTTTCCTGCCACCAGCGACCGAACTTTACGAGTCGCCCGATAATCGGGTGCTTGTTGATGGCTTCGAAGATTTGATGGGCATGAGTCAGTTCCGATTCGCGAATCGCAAGCTGTTTCTTGAGGTGTTCAATTTCGCGTCTTGAATGAGCTAGTTGGCTCTGAAGTTCTGGCGTGTCAGTAAGTGAAAACTCGTTGAATTCTGAAAAAATGTCGGCGTGATCCAAGCCGACATCGCTTGAGGAAATCGCGTTGACCAGAGACAACATGTTGGGCGGAAAGTTTAACAGTTTGCCTGCTTCGACTTGTTTGCAAGCAATTTCTTGCATCGCGTGAATTAGTGACGCCAATCTTTCAGCGGCGTCCGTCCGGAAGTACGTCGCGTCATACAGTTCCGTTCGCTGGAATAGCATTTTTCGCTCAGGCCGCTGCATCAAATCCCAAACGGTTGGCTCGATTTGATCAAGGCAACCGATTCGCCAAGCCGTTTTCACGTAAGCCGGAGTGTTATGGTAATCCAACAGGGCCACAGGCAAGTCAAAAAACATGGCTTCAATCATCAGTGTGGACGCCGTGGAGATGACAGCATCAACATTGACAAGTTGTGTCGCCAGTTCCGCACCGGTCAGATCATCAAGCAAATTGTTGACTTGCAGCGTTGTCGCGATCTGATTTGACACACGCCAGATTATCTCAATGGTGCGCCCGTTAAGTTTGGGGTTCTGCCGAAAGAATTCTTTCAAATCAAGCAAAGATTTTTCAACTCGATTGGCTTGGGCTGCCGTGAAAGCTGGAGTCTTCGCGGTCGCGACGAGTACTCGAAACGCTTCCGAACTCCGTTTCTCAACCTGTTCTTTTGGAGGCCGCGGCAGGGCGTCGAAACGAGGGACTCCTACGACTTCCGCCTTTTGCTCGTTGCCCCAGCTGTCAAGGATTCGTTTCTGTGACATTCCAATGCAGGCGACTTTATGAGACAGCACGGGTCGCATCGTGAACGGGCACGCAGGCCCTTCGATCGCGTCCTCCCAAGCGTTCCGCCACTCCAGAATGCCATCGATCATATACAGCGTTGCGACGTTTTTCTGTTTCAGTTCATCGCAGGCATTTCGAAACCGATCGAAATGCTCGCTATAAAAAATCGCGACATCGCCGGCCGCGGTTGCATCGACGACGGCATCGGCCGAAGTGATCCGGTATTCGACTTTCCCATCCAGCGGCGCAGCATGATGGGCCACTTCGGACTCGGTGCCGACAAAATGGACGGTCGATTTTGACATGCAGGTGTAAAATATGAAACGATCGAAAACCAATGACCATTGCTCGGTCACCAGAAGGAAATGCGGGATGGACCGTCATTTGAGCAGATCAAACAGCCGTTCATAAATTTTCTTTCGACCGTTCGGGTCAAGTCGTTTGGCCAGAACCAAATCGGTTTGACTGTTCAGGCTTGCGCGATCATCAGACCAGCCTGCAATCCAATCGATTGTTTCAGCTGTACTATCGGCTACAACCGTTATCGATTGAAGCTGGTCAGGCATGCCGTCGATTCCGTGGGAGGTCGTGATCAACGGCTTGCCAAATTCCAACGCTTCGCAGTTCTTGATCTTCAAGCCGGCTCCGAATTGGATCGGGTTAATGATGATGGCGATGCGGTCGTAAAAATCAGTCAAGTTCTCGACCCTGCCCAGCAATTCGATCCGGTGGGTTGGTTCCGCGATGATCGATTCGCATGCAGAATTGTCACGCAACAATCGGCAAACGTCTCCTGCAATGACCAGATGGCAGCCACTCAACCGCTTCGCCGACGGAATCCATCCCTCGATCAGAAAATGTTTTATCGCGTGCAGGTTTGCGTCATTGGCGGATGCAATGTAGCCAACGGTCAGAATCTCCTCTTTCTGTTTGCCGGGAGATTGAGCGATGGAGCTGTTCATTTCGCTGGCGTGGCCGCACACCACGACGTCAGGCTTTGGCACCATCTGACGAAACAACTCGGCTTCGTTCTCTTGAATCGCGATGACTAAATCGAAACGCGAAAGTGCCTCCGTTTCCTGTTCTCGATCGATGTTCAACCAGTGTTTGGCGGACCGCTGTTCAAACTGTTTGGCTCGCAAATGTTGGACATCATGCGTATCGATCACGCATAAGATGTCGGCACGTTTTCTTGCAGGTAATCCATCTAAGAGATATGCCATCTTGACGTATTCGCAGATGATGGATGTCGGTTGGAACTCCTCCACGCATTCCGAAAACGCCTTGATCGCCCACGGCCAGCGGAACTCATTCAAAGTCATTGGTCCAGCAGTCGGAGATGAATCCTTCCCGCCGAACAGGCTATGCTTCACCGATCGGAAACCCCAGCTCATTCGGCCCCAAAATGATCTAGGAGGCTGGTCGGAAGAATAGGATTTTACACTCAGGCCGTTGGTTTCGATTTGCTGGCCGTCGGTCGGCGTTTTGTGACCCAGATAGAACGTCCGCACGATGAAACCATGCCTGACCATCTGGTTAGCCAGTGCTGCGATTCGCTGCTGGGCACCGGTTGAGCGTCGCCAGAATGGCAGATCCGTCGCGATGAGGATTCGCTTTGACATCAGAGTTGTGGCTTCAAGTGTCGGTGAAAGTACTCCCATCGCAGCGCTTCGTAAGTGCTGCCGATGCCATGCTTGAACTGCGGGTAGATCATCAAGTCAAAACGTTTGTCACAATCGTGAAGCGCTTTGGCCAATTGCCAAGTGTTGGACGGGTGCACGTTGTCATCGATCAGACCGTGGACCAGTAGCAGTTTTCCTTCCAGATTCTTTGCCAGCTTGATGCACGAGCTCGCGTCATATCCTTCTCGGTTTTCCTCCGGCAGTCGCATGTAACGTTCGGTGTAAACGGAATCGTAGTTGCGCCAATCGGTCACGGGAGCCCCTGCAACACCGACATGAAACACGTCCGGGTAACGCAGCATGGCCAACGCGGATAGGTAGCCGCCATACGAGTGTCCAAAGATTCCGACTCGGTCCCGGTCAACATAAGGTCGCTCGCCCAGAAATTTCACGGCGTCTGCCTGATCATCCAGATCCGGAACGCCCAGTTGTAAATAGTTCGCGGACTCGAAAGCCTTCCCTCGGCCGATCGTGCCCCGGTTGCCGATCTTCGCGACAAGAAAACCCAATTCGCAGATCGGGTTTGCCGCTCGGTAGACGTTCTCAAGTCCGGTCGACTGAGGGCCTCCGTAAACGTCAATCAACAACGGGTACTTTTGGGTCGGAGAAAAGTTGGCAGGCTTATGGAGCGTTCCGTAGATCGTTGTTTTGCCGTCGTTTGCGATGAACTGGAACAGTTCCGGCGGCGACAACCCGGCGGCTTCGGCTGCCGCTGTCGATCCTTCCGCCAAAACAGCGACTTCCCTGCCCTGCACATCGTAGACCACGGTGGACACGGGCTCATCCAGTTGCTGCCGAGTCGCGATAACGTACTGATTGTCTGGTGAGATGTTGAAGTCGCCATGGTTCATTGGGGATGACGTGATTCGCGAACACTCTGTTCCGTCCAGCCGACATCGATGCAGCTGTAGGTTGTATGGATTCGCTTCGCTGTACGCTGAGTAATAAAACCAACCTGACGTTTCGTCAAGTTTAACAATTTGATGGACCGGATAGTCGGAATTGTCAGTCAGCCCGTTAAGCAACGTCCCATCGAGGTCACGTAGTTCGAACTGTTTCCAAGCGATCCGTTCAGTCTCCCAGATAAATCGCCGCCCGTCCTCAAGGAAGCGAAGCTGCGGCTGGTTGTGCTGCCACGTGTTCTGTTGCTCTGACACGATCGTTCTGACGGCTCCGGAATCCACATCGATCGCCAGCACGTCCAGCGTGTCTTGTCGACGAGTCGCCCGGTAAACCAGTAATGCGTGTGAATTGGGGGCAAACCGAATCCGAAACAGGTACTGACCTTCCGGTCCTGGAATCACCAGTTTTTGTTTTTCCCCGGACGTCAAATCGTAAACCCATAGCTCGACCTTGGGGTTCACGCTACCCGCCTTGGGATAACGAGTTCCCTGAGTCCGTGTGTATTGCTTGACGTTGTCGATCGTCAGCACGTAATCCTTCATGCCTGCTTCATCGATTTCGTAGTAGATCAGCTTCTGGCTGTCATCCGACCACCACATCGCTTCATCTTGATCCAGTTCTTCGCCATAAACCCAACAGCCTGTACCAAATCGATGGCGATCGTTGCCTTCCGTCGTCACCGTTCGAGCGGGCAATTCATTCGAGCCCGTTGGCTGCAATGAAACGTTGAAATCGCGATACACCGCGATCCATTTCCCGTCAGGAGAACGCTCGGACGATCGTTGTTTGGCTCGACCAACCGGCGATTTTCTTGCACGTTCTTCGGTGGCCGTTTCTGCGATCTCAACATTTTCATTCGCGGCGGCAATGGAACCATCACTAAGCTGCAATTGGAGTTGCTTGCCATTTTTCTGAAACAACACGCTTTGTCCGTCAGCAGTCCAGCGAAGTTTGAAGACTCGACCACCTCCCGCCAGCTTGCGACGCAGTTTTGTGACCCTGCGATAATTTTCATAGCCCGGCAGTTGTTCAAGCGTCAGATTACTTGACGCCGAAGGTGCCTGCTGAGCAAAACTCATCGCGCTGACAAAGAACGTCAAACAGACGAGAGCCATTACGGTTGCGATACGATAGTGCATGGATGTTCAATTGTTTTGCGGATCAGTAGAAGTTGGACGCTCAGACGCGCACGAAGGAAGAGCCGGAAATTCGTCGCACAAGACGTCGCACTTCCAGAACGCTGATCGTGGCAAGCACGCGGGCCGGTGGCAACCCGGTGGCGAGAACAACGGCATCAAAATCGGTCGTTTCCGTGCTGATGGCCTGCAGGACGTTTGTTTCCTGTTCGCTCAGTTTCAGCTCAGCCGGATGCCGAATGTGGGTCTGAGCGTCGACATTTGCGGGGGAGGCCAGCGGTCCTAATTCCTCCAGCACGTCATCGATCGACTCGACCAATTTGGCACCGTCGCGAATGAGTCGATGGCAGCCGCGAGACATTCGATTGTCGATCCGTCCCGGTACTGCAAACACCTCCCTGCCCTGCTCGGTCGCCGTTCGAGCAGAAATCAAGGCGCCACTTCGATCGCCCGCTTCGATCACGATCACTCCTAAACAAAGCCCCGTGACAATTCGATTGCGCCGCGGGAACGAGCCGCTTTTGGGAGCCTGCATCGGCAACGATTCAGACAACACGGCTCCCGATTGAGCGATCTCTTTAGCAAGCGGAGCGTGTTCGGGTGGATACATTTTCAGGAGTCCACCGCCGAGTACCGCGATCGTCCGTCCGCCTGCTGACAACGCGCCGCGATGAGCCGCTGCGTCGACGCCTCGAGCAAGACCGGACACGATCGTGAACCCGGCCATCGCGAGACCGGTTGCCAGTTGAGTCGCCACCGTGATGCCGTAGTTGGTCGCGTGTCGAGTCCCCACGATGGCAATCGCAACCTGATCGGATTCCTGAAGTTCGCCTTGGCAGAAAAGTATGTTGGGCGGATCGTAAATTTCGGCAAGCGGCTGCGGGTACGACGCGTCCGAACGAGCAATGATTCGAATGTCGTGTTGCTGGCAGATGTCCAGTTGAGGCCCAACATCGATCGACTCCTTTGCGAGGCTCAGTTGTTCGACCAGCTTCGCTCCGACGCCTGGTACTTTGCGAATATCGGAAGGCGCCGCATCAAAAACTCCCATGGGCGAACCAAACGCTCGGACAAGTTCTCCATGAGTGACCGGTCCGATACCGGGAACCAAATGCAATCGCATCGCCGCTTCAAGCTCGACCGATCGAGCATCCGACGACGTTTCGGCTGCCGGTTCTGTGCTCATTCGTTCTTCCAGCTGGCCAGAATTTGCTCATGGGCGGGAGCGTCAATCAATTCGACGTGCCCCACGCGTGTCGGCAGGATCAGTTTCAGCTTGCCACCTGAGACTTTCTTGTCTCGCGTCATTGCTTCCATCAGTTGGTCGTGCTTTTCGTGCGGGCAGTCAACGGGTAATCCGACGCTGGTGAAAAGTGCTCGTTGCCGATCGCAAAATTGCTGATTGACCATGCCTAGTTGCTTCGCCAGCCTCGCGGCGCAGGTCATTCCGATCGCGATCGCCTGGCCATGTAAGAACTTTCCGTAACCGAACACGGCTTCGATTGCGTGCCCGTAGGTGTGCCCGTAATTCAAGATCGCTCGACGGCCCGTCGTTTCGTGTTCGTCCTCCTCGACGACCTGAGCCTTGCAGCGGCAGCTCCACGCGATGAGCTTCGTCAATGTTTCGGGGTCGCGAGTGTTGATCTTTTCGACCGACGATTCCAAGAACTGAAAAAACGGCTCGTCCATGATCACACCGTACTTGATCACTTCTGCCAATCCCGCCTGATAATTGGCTTCGTCCAACGTGTTCAAGACCAGCGGGTCGATGATCACCGATCGCGGTTGCCAAAACGCGCCGACCATGTTCTTGGCTTGAGGCAAATTGATGCCGACCTTTCCGCCGACGCTACTGTCGACCTGGGCCAACAGCGAGGTTGGGATTTGCACGAAAGGCAAACCGCGAGTGAAGCTGGCGGCGAGGAATCCGGCTAGGTCGCCAACGACTCCGCCACCCAATGCGACCACGACTGATTTTCGATCCGTTTTCAGATCGACCATGTTCTGCCACAGTTGATCGCATTGAGCAACCGATTTGGATGGCTCGCCAGCTGGCACAACCATGCTGTCCACTCGTTCGAATTCGCCTTCCAATTGTTGTTGGATTCGATCCAAGTAAACGGGGCCGACGTTCGAGTCACTGACGATCAGCAAGTGTGATGTCGAAACTGCCGACGCGACGATCGGAGCCAGATCGAAGATTGCTCCGGGTGAGATGACAATTTCGTAGCTTCGATCGCCGAGGCTGACGGGGACTTTGGTGGCAGCGTTCAAATCAGTTTCCATATCGATCTTTCGTGAGAGACCATTGTCTCACTGCGGCCTCAAATCACAAGTCGTGTGATGGATTTTCAGCTGCAAAACGAATGGCAAAGTTTAGTCCTTACGGGGTCACGAGGACTTTTTCCGGGCGCGGGGGTGAGCCTGTTCGTAGGCCTGCTTGATCCCCGCCGTGCTGACGTGCGTGTAGATCTGAGTCGTGACAAGACTCTTGTGCCCAAGCAGTTCCTGTACGCTGCGAATGTCGGCTCCTCGATCGAGCAAATGGGTCGCGAAGCTGTGCCGTAACGTGTGAGGCGAAGTGCGAAGATCGAGTCCGGTGATCTTCAGATACTTCTCCAGCATGCGCGCCACGCTGCGAGTCGACAATCGAGTCCCGAACTTATTCAGGAAGACGGGCGACCCCACTCGTTTCGGTTGACCTTTGGCGAGCGATCGTTTTCGTAACCACGACCGCAGTGCTTTCACGGCATGGCTTCCCAGCGGAGCCAAACGCTCACGCTTGCCCTTTCCACGGACGCGCACGAGCCCACCTTCCAGGTCCAGATCGTCTAGGTTCATTCCCACTAGTTCACTGACACGCAAGCCCGCCGAGTATAGCGTTTCGAAAATTGCTCGATCGCGATGACCCATTGGATCGTCAAGTGGTGGAGCTGTCAGCAGCTTCCCAATTTCGCGGCAAGTCATGAAATGAGGCAGCTTGCGATCGCGCCGAGGATTGCGCAATGGTTTGGCCGGGTTCGAGTCGCAAACGCCTTCGCGTTGAGCAAACTTGAAAAAGCTTCGCAGGGATGCCAAGCGTCGGGCGACGGAGGATTTGGCGTAGCCTGCATCGTGCAACGCCGCGACGTAGGTTCGCAAGTGTTGCGGCGTGATCGTTGACAGTTCCGGAACGCGGCCGAGCGATTCAGTGAAGTACTCGACCAGCAGAGTCAGGTCTTCCCGGTACGACTTGATCGTCAGGTCGGAGCTGTTGCGTTCGACTTTCAGATAACGCAGGAACCGATCGATCGTTCGTTGCATGGCGTCGCCGAAATTGAACGCAGGAGCTTATCCTTCAGGAATCGTGACTGGAAGAATCAGTCGTTGAAGAACAGGTCTTCGACTTCCGGGAACTCGTTGCGAGGATCTGCGGAAGCGGGCGACTGAGTCTTTTCTTTTTGAGCGCTGTTGCGAACTTTCTGGCTGAGGACCGCTGCGTCGTGCCACGAGAAGCTAAGCCGAGAGTTGGATGCGTATCGACCGAGCGTCCGCAATGTCTCGCTACGCTTCTGATCATTGAACAAAAAGATGTAGCGCTCTTCGCCCTTAACCAACGCAACGACATTGATATCTTTTGACACGTTTGCCCCCGTCCGGATTCAGAATGGCCCAGGGATTGCAAAAGACTTCTGCAGCTGGACGCATTCGCTCAGTTGATGCGTTCAACGGATTCGCCAATCGACGATGAAACGCTTCAG
This sequence comes from uncultured Pirellulaceae bacterium, assembly GCA_937928215.1. Taxonomy (GTDB): domain Bacteria; phylum Planctomycetota; class Planctomycetia; order Pirellulales; family Pirellulaceae; genus Mariniblastus. The sequence continues at coordinate 8,724 of CALFWL010000226.1, forward strand.
AAGGTCACTTCGGCCAAGTTTTCCGGCCAAAACCAGCTTCCGGGCCACTGAAATGAGAACAAACGAAAGAGGCCGACGTTTACTCGGCACAACCGGAACGACCATTACTCAGCCGCTATCATTCGGCTGTCGATGATGTGTTGCAGGGGCTGGCACGCTGGCAACGGGATGAAACGCGATCAGTTGCAAGCATGCAGCGTTGGGACTGGGCGAATGCGTTGCTGTCGCTGGCATCAGGTGATCTCGCACCGGATCTTCGGCGAGAGGCGGAATGAAATTTACCACATGTCATACGGATACGACTTGGTACTAGGCAAGCGGCAGGTATGTTTCATCTTGCCTTCGGCCACATCGTGCGATGACCCGAAAAAACCGGAAAGCCTGTGGATTTCCGGTTCTGGTTTGTCATCTGTGGATCGAACTTGCAAACGGTCGGGTCAAGACGCTGGCGAAGGCGCTGTGGTGGACGATCTGCCACTGGTGTCTAAGCGTCGAGCGATCGCTTCAACGGGGATCTGCTTGACCTCCGTGGTTGCCACTAGGTCGGTTCGCAGGATGTCTGCCTCGCGTTTTCCAGCGGGCATGGTGAACTGCACGATGAAGCCGCCGATCTGAATGCCTTGGTTTTCGTAAACTGGTGGCCAGAAATCTTCGGCTCGGGTGGCTAGGGCTCGGGCGAGCAAACGGGTTGCTCTTCCGGAGAATCCACCCATCATCATTTCCAACCGCCCCTGCGACTCGCGATGGACGTAGTACATGAAGGCAACTTCGTCTCGGTCGCCCTTGGCAGAGCAACATTGCCAATTGCCTTCGGCGTCTTCGTAGTAGATGCCAGGCTGATCACTTTTGTCGTTCTTGCTCAGCTTCAAGCCGCCAACACAAGAATCCGGATGGGGATCATTATCTCGATAGCGGATGAAGAACGGAACGGAGCGATCATTGGCCGAATCGACGCCGTCCTGAGACTCAAACGCTGGACAGTTAAAGGCTTGAGACATCATGATCTCAACCACGCCGTTGCTCTTGGTGCTGCCGATTCCGATCAACGCTTTATCGCCTTTAGAATCGTTAAACTCATCGTAGACCGATTTAGCGCGACGCTTGACCTCGGCGTCTGATGCCTGCCCAGGACTCCAGACAAGCGATTGCTTCAAGTGCTCGGGGGAGGGAATGGTTTCGCTGGCAAGGACCGAAGCCGCATTTCCATCACCCGCGCGAAGCTTGGCGGTACCGCCAAGGGTTGTGACTCCGTTGAGCAGTTCGCCCAATAGGACCGAATCAGAAGCGGAGACGAACGAGCCCTCGTTGTTGTCAACGGAATCCTTGCGGACGCCGACGCACATCTCCAGTCGACGTCGGCGAGCCAGCAGTTCCCAGAAGTTTTCCGGTTCCACAGCAAACAGCGATCCAGGAAGTTGCTCGGCGGTCGCGTGGCCGTGTTCAATTAGGAAATCGCACAGACGGGACAACGCCTTAAGCGGGATATATTTCACCTCGTTCTTGAGTAACGCCGCGACTTGGTGGCGATCAAGACCCGTGTACTCCACAATCGCCTTAATCGTTCCGGGACGCTTACGAGGGTCGGGAACGTGCCCTAGCAGCTCGGCCAATCGAAAGCTGTATTGCATAATGAGTTTCCTTTATTTGCTGTCCCCGTTTTCGTGATCACGAGCTAGAGGAGACCGTCTTCGGTAGAGTTTGTCTTAGAGCGGCATTCATAACCGCATTAATTTAATCTTCGCCACAGTTAATGTCAGATTCAATACCACAAACGGGGTGTCGAGCGGGATTGAATCATTGCGGAATTAGGAAAATCGATTCATCTGGAACGACCGGAAACGGGCCTGAAGCAACGGTCCAGAAATGACATAGGACGAAATCCTCACCTTTGGTACGGTTCCAGTGAGGCGGCGGAGCGGGGAATTCATCGGTTTTTGGGGGGCTGTGCAGCCTGAACCATAACCTTCTGCCCGCTTTGTACCTCGTTGCAGGGGGAATTGTAATGGTCCCCGATCAAACATTAACGAACCTTCAACAGTTTTCGTGTTCCGGTTACCAAAACACCGAGTATTCCGTCAGGAGCGACAGGATGTCTTCTTCATTGGCTCGTCCATTCCATTGTTTATTGGCGATTTTGATTTTCGGGGCGTGTGCCCGGGAATCGGTGGCTCAGCTTCGGCTTCCTTTTCAACAGCGGCAGCGGGATTCGGCTGTAGAAACGAGCAATGGATTTGGAGATCTGAGTGAGGCTTCCGGGCCTTGGTTGATCATGTGCGCGTCGTTCGCCGGGCAGGATGGGATGCATCAGGCTCGCCAATTGGCAGCCGAGTTAAATTCTCAGCATGGCCTGCCTGCTTACGTTTACCGTCATCAATTTAATGTCGAGAAACGACTGAACAGCAAAGGCTTCGGCCTTGCAAGTGGTCAAAATCTTGCTGTTCCGGGCAAACTGAAACTTGCTTCAGGTGGACAGTTTGAGGAAGCGGCTGTTTTGGTCGGTGATTTTCCGTCGATTGATGATGGCCGAGCTCAGAAAGTTCTTTCGACCCTGAAGGCCTACCAGCCGCAAGTGAACGTTTCGGCTGCGGATACTGCTCCGGATTCGATTGGTGATCGAGTCAAAGCTTTTCGGGACGAAATGACCGGCGAAGTTGACTCGATTGCGGAAAGCAACGGGCCGCTGCGTCTGGCATTTTTGATGCCCAACCCAATGTTGCCCGATGCTTATTTTAACCGTGAAGTGGTCGATGAATTTGTAGTGAAGTTGAACAAAGGTGCGAAATACAACCTGTTGAAGAACCCCGGTAACTACACGGTCAAAGTCGCTACGTTCAGCGGTGGTGCCAGAATGCTGAACGATTCGGTGTCGGACAAGCTACGCGAATTAAAAGGCGGCAGCCTGTTCAAGAAATCGAAAAAGGCCAGCGATCTGGAAACGGCTTTGATCAAGGCCACTGTGTTGGCGCGCTATCTAAGAAAGCATGAGAAACTGGAGGCCTATGAGTTTCACGACCGCGACGCCAGCTACGTGTGCGTTGGTAGTTTTGACTGGGCGACTCAGCAGACGGGGATCGGCACCGAAACCAATCCGGATCTCAAAGCGATCGTGCAAAAATTCACGGGCAGCGTGCAGGACGTGACCAACCGTGGAATTCAGGCCAAATCATTTCCGCTGCCCAGCAAGTTGACCGGCGTTGGCATCGCGTGCTCGGCGGAACCGGAAGTCATCGCAGTGCCCAAAGTCCGAGCCAACAGCATGGCGTCGCGTTTGATGAAAAAGCTGCGGTAGCTTCGTCGGATTGTTGCCTTCTTCGCCGCAACGCAACTGTCCAGCGATATCTGCGGCCTTTATGAAAACGTTGCAACGAGGCTTGCGCGAGGGTTTTTCCAGCGTCTTGCATGAAGCAAGAGCTTTGTCGAAGGCCTGACATTGCCGGATTTCGCCTCGATTCCAAGAATCTCAGCAGTTGGACAATCGGTGCCCGAGCGTACTGAGGGCTCGACCACGAAATAATTGGAAGAAAACGAGTAGCCGCGACCGAGACAGAATGATGGAACAAGACAATCGCTTTCCTACTGGGGAATGGAACGGGTTTTACATGGAGAGCCACCGGTCAGGAAAAGGCTGGATGCACCTTTACCTTCAGTTCGAAAGTGGCAAGATTTCCGGGGAGGGCACCGATTATGTCGGGCCATGGACCGCGGCGGGCAGCTATGACTCGGAATCGGGGGTTTGCTCATGGGTGAAGAATTACGTAGGAAAACACCGCGTTTTCTATGGTGGGACGTGCGGCAGTAAGGGGATCATCGGGGAATGGACGATCTCGGGGCTCCACGGCCCGTTCCACATCTGGCCTCGGACGATGGGCGACATGAATGAGCTATATTTGACGGAAGATCTGACGGTTCCGGCGGACGAAGTTGATTTCTTGTTCGCAACGGTCGAAGAAGATTCTCCTGCTTTGGTATGAATCCCCTTTGATTTCCGTGGGATTTGGCCTAAGATCTGCGATTCAAATTATTTGAACCAATCACATGACGGTGATTCCATGTCCCACAAGATGAAAACCCACAAGGCCACCAAGAAGCGTTTCCGAATCACCGGATCCGGCAAGGTCGTGCACCGCAGTAGCGGCAAGAGCCACCGTAACGTTCGGATGAGCTCCAAACGAACTCGCAATCTTCGTGGATTGACGGTTTTGGATACTTGCATGGTCAAGTCGATTTCCAAGGCCTTGGGAAAATACAGCTACTAAGTAGTCTTAAAAAACATGGCGGGTGAAAGCCCTGCCGAATGGCCAACATGGGCGAAGAACTTCAGATCAAGCGAATCTGAGGCCTGTCTGGCAAAACTGAAGGAAGTGAAATTCAATGCGTACTACCAAAGGTGCGGCTCGCGCCAAAGCGAAGCGAAAACTTTTCAAACGAGCCAAAGGGTACCGAGGCGGTCGTCGCAACATGTTGCGAACCGTCAAGGAAACACTCATCCGAGCCGGTGTGTTTGCCTTCCGCGATCGTCGAGTCAAAAAACGTGAGTTTCGACGTCTTTGGATCACTCGAATCAACGCTGCTTGCCGCATGCGTGGCATCAGCTACAGCGTGTTCATCAACGGCCTGAACAAAGCGGGCATCGAACTGAACCGAAAGTCACTGGCAGAAATCGCAGTTTGTGATCCCGCTGGTTTTGACTCGATCGTCGAATCTGCCAAAGAAGCCCTGGCCGCATAACGGCCGATCGTTCCCGTGTTTTGACGCGAGAAAAACTGATATCATCATTCGGGAAGGGCAACATAGGTTGCTCTTCCCGTTTTTCGTATTGTCGTCCTTGTTTGTAAACGTCGTATCCTTCAAAGCGATCTGTCATGCCGACCGCCGAACCCGTAACGCTCGAACAATTCATCGCAGACCTCGACGCCCTGCAGCAGCAGGCCAGCGATGCCTTTGCTGCCGCGACCGATGCCGAACAGCTGGACAAGGCTCGCGTGGAATTTTTGGGTGCCAAAAAAGGAAAGCTGAAGCTGATCCAGAAGAGCATGGGGGCCGTTCCCAACGAGGGCAAACGCGACGCCGGTCAGAAATTGAACGCCGTAAAGCAAGCGATCCAACAAGGCTTTGATTCCGCCAACGAGCGTCTTGGGGCCGGTGGTGGCGGCGACGCCAAGCGTGACAAGACGTTCGATTCGACGCTGCCCGGCAAGAGATTCCGCATCGGCAAGCTTCACCCGATCACTCAGACGATCAACGAACTGAAAGACATCATGGGCCGGTTGGGATTCACTCCCGCCGATGGCCCCGAAATCGAAGACGATTGGCACAACTTCGAAGCACTTAACATTCCCAAAGTACATCCGGCTCGTGATCCGCTGGATAACTTTTACCTGTCGGTTGCATCAAAAACAGGAGCCAACGATTCGGTGCCAGAACTGAATGTTGACAGTCCGCTATTGATGCGAAGTCAGACTAGCACGGTGCAGATTCGTGTGATGGAAAATCGCCAGCCGCCAGTCAGAATCGTTTCACTCGGTCGAGTCTACCGTCCGGACACGGCGGACTGGTCGCATTATCCGATGTTCCATCAAATCGAAGGCCTGATGGTTGACCAAAAGGTCACTCTGGCTGACCTGAAAACGGTGATCAAGTTGTTCGCGACCAGCTACCTCGGCAACGATGTGCCGGTTCGCATTCGGCCCTCGTTCTTTCCATTCACTGAGCCCAGCGTCGAGGCGGATTACTATTGGGATGGGAAGTGGGTCGAATTCGGCGGAGCCGGAATGGTCGATCCGAACGTGCTGCGGCATGTGGGCTACGATCCGGACAAGGTCAGCGGATTCGCGTTCGGTTTGGGTATTGAGCGACTGTGCATGATCCGACATCAAATCACCGACATTCGATATTTGTTTACCAACGATGTCCGGTTCCTGCGTCAGTTTTAGACGTGTTGCGGTTGGCGCCTGTCGTCGGTCACGACTTGGCGAATCGTTGGGTGACGATTACTTCAAGTGAAGAGCGTGGGTATCCTCCTGACGTAGCAGCGCCGCTTGTCTTGCGTCCCGCCTGAAATCGAAAACTATACCTATACAAACTCAACTTTCAATTTGAAAAGCAATGATTGTCTCTCAAAAATGGCTGGCTGATTACGTTGACGTTTCGATGAGCCATGACGAACTGGCCGATCGCTTGACGATGTCGGGACTCAACCATGAAGGTACCGAAACGGTGGGCGATGATTCCGCAATCGACCTTGAGGTCACCAGTAACCGAGCGGATTGCTTGGGGCACATCGGAGTCGCGCGGGAAATTGCGGTTCTGTACGGCACGCAGTTGAAAGTGCCGGATCCGCAACCAAAAACGAACGGCCAATCGATCGGCGATCACTGCAAGGTTTCAATCGAATCTACCGATTCGTGCCAGCGCTATACCGCTCGATTGATTCGAGGAGTCAAAATTGGCCCCAGTCCACAGTGGCTGCAGGATCGTTTGACGACATTGGGTATTGCTATCGTCAACAATGTTGTGGACGTGACCAACTACGTGATGTTCGAGTGTGGTCAGCCGCTGCACGCGTTCGATTTTGCGAAGCTTGATGGCGGCCAGATCATCATCCGTAAGGCGAAAGACAAAGAGCAGTTCCAAGCGATCGATCATCGAACGTACGAACTCAATCCGGATGACTGCGTGATTGCCGACGCGTCGAACCCGGTCGCGATCGCTGGTGTGATGGGTGGAGCGGACTCGGAAGTTTCCGATTCGACGACTGATGTGCTGATCGAATCCGCTTGGTTCGCTCCGTTGTCGGTACGGAAAACGGCTCGACGCCTGACGCTGCACAGTCCTTCCTCGTTCCGTTTCGAACGCGATGTCGATGCGGCGCAATTGGACTGGGCCAGTCGTCGCTGCTGCGAATTGATCTTGGAGTGTGCCGGCGGCCAGTTATTGGATGGAGTTGCGGAAGCGGGGGCGGAATCGGTGGCGAAGGAGGCGTTGACGTTACGCCATGGTCAACTGTCGCGGATTCTGGGTATCGAGATTCCGGCTGAATTCATTCCCCAAACACTGACGGCCTTGGGGCTGGAGGTTATTAAAACTTCTGCCGAATCCACAACGGCGGTCCCGCCCAGTTGGCGGAAAGATCTGACTCGCGAGGTTGATCTGGTTGAGGAAGTCGGGCGAATCTACGGGTTCGACAAAGTGCCCGATGACGCGTCCGTTCCGATGGCCGCTTCGGGTCGCCCCAAAGCCGATCGTGTCCTTGATCGCATTCGCGACGTGCTGACGTCCGCTGGTTTTGATGAAGCAGTTACTGCGAGTCTGGTTCCGGAGAAATGGTCCGACGCCTATTCACCGTGGAGCGATCAGCCTCCGCTGACCAGCAGCCAGCCGATGCTGGGCGTTCTGGAGAAAGCATCTCAGAACATTGGTACCGTCAATCTATTGCGTCGCAGTTTGGTCCCGAATCTGTTGGAGGTGCGTCGCATCAACGAGTATCGGTCCAACGGCGACGTGGACGTTTTTGAGACTGCCAAGGTTTATTTGTCGGACCCCAAAGGCGGAATCCCTGATCAGCCGACAAAGTTGGCGATCGCATCCGGTTGCGGCTACGCGACGATGAAGGGCTTGATTGAATCGCTGTTGGATTACCTGGCAACTGGAAAAACGGTCACGGTAGAAGGTTGTGCTGATCCGCTGCTTGATCGCGATCGTTCCGCTAGGCTGATGGTCGAAGGGCAATTGCTGGGCTGGGTTGGTGAAGTTTCTCAATCCGGTCGAAAACTGTTCGGGTTGCGATCCGGTTCGACCGTGGCCGAGTTGGACATCGCGTTGCTTGAGTCGTTGGCGTTGTTGGTGCCACAGCACTCAAACCAGAGCACTTTCCCTCCTGTCAGCCGCGACTTCAACTTCATCGTCAGCGACGAAGTCTCGTGGGCTCAGCTGGAATCAACCGTTCGCGGCGCGGCAGGCGAGCTGCTTGAATCAGTCGATTACCGAGAAACCTTCCGCGACGCAAAGAAAGATGGTCCCGGTAAGAAGCGATTGCTGCTTTCAGTCGTCCTTCGCAGCGACGACGCCACCTTGACTGGCGAACAAGCCGACGCTGTCAGCACTCGGATCATTGAACGAACTCAAAAAGATGTCGGCGCGGCGTTGGTTGGGTAATACCACTCGTATCCGTCTGGCAAAACTGGGTCGCCAGAGAACTCGAAATGTAAAATCCGACGGTGGCGATGAGTGCCCGCTGTCGAGCTACCACTGGCGTGACTGACCAGCGGTCGCATTGCTAAAACGTCACCCGCGTTGACTAGGATTTTACTACTGTTGGCTTCGCTCGCGGCTGCCTTTTTTCCACTTTTGTGCGAGCCGGGAATGACTTCGAGAGGCCCGTTTTTGTTGGTCACGTCGTCCAGATGTATGCGCAATGTCAGCATGTTTTCTAACGCTGCGGTCGAAGCCTCCACGTGAGGTACTCCGCTCTTGACGGTCGGTTTTGAGAAAACCGAGGTTGGCAGCGAGTTGTCCTTGACCGCAATGGTCATATCTTTATGCCAAGGTAGCGTCCATGTGCGTTGCGGATGTTTGTCGAAATAAAGTGTCCGCACCAGCACATACTGATCCCCCAGTACTCGACCGAGCAGGTTCAGCAACGATGGCGACTTCCAAGCGGCGTCCGCACCGGGAACATCGGTCAGAATGTTTCTTGCTGCGTAGACGACGCCACCGCGTTGTTTGACCGATTCAGAACCGATCGCGCCCGATGAATGGGCCAGCGTTTGTTCCAAGTTTTTCACCCACCGATTCACCCATGGTGGATCAAAAACGTTTGGAACAACAGCGAAACCGTCACGTTCAATCTTTTGCAGCATCTGGTCGATATCCATCGTTTTCCTCAGCATCAAGTCGAAACGTGCCACATTACGTTGTTGGGTGAAAACGGTTCGTCGTCAATGTACCACCTTTTGATAAATGCAGGTTCATTGCACGAGCGCGGCTGAACCAAACAGCCCAAGGCCAGCGGCGATGGCCAAGGTGGCAACGACGAAGCAATACCAACTGAACCACTTCAACTCGGCAGCCTTGACCAAGTGAATCATCCACGTGCAAGCGACTAAGCCGGTGACGAACGCAGCGGCAAAGCCTACCGCCAACGGAAGTGCCTGATCGCTGCTCATTGCGAATTCGCCGTCCAACAAGTCCTTGGCGATCTTGCCAAAGATCAGCGGTACGAC
>CALFWL010000227.1 GCA_937928215.1 uncultured Pirellulaceae bacterium
TCGTACGCCACCAAGCTGCCAGCCAGCAGCAAGGATGCAACTAGGCCAAGACTGGCCAGCTGCCATTTAGAATAATTGATCTCAGGTCCAGCCGCGGCAGCAACACCGGAACCCGCAAGAGCCGAATCCTCGTACAAACCACCTTCGGCACCTAGTCCGTCATCGCCAAAACCATCTCCGAATCCTGCATCATCGATCACTTCGGCTTCGAAATCTCCATCGCCCAAGACGGTCGCGGCGCTTTCGTCTGCGAAGACAGCGGAATCCTCCATCGCGATGACTTGTGACGTGCTATCGGCTCCCGCCACGCCTTCTTCCAACGGAGTAAGATTGAAATCGTCTTCCTGCATCAAGGTCGGATCGTCGGGGTCGGCCATCTCCTCGACCATGATCACGTCATCATCGTCATCGTCCAGCTGCAACGCATCGATGTCTGACCCACCCAGCTCAAGCGGCTCGTCCGAAGAAAGTGAAATACCACTCTCGCTGATCGCTAGGTTGATATTGCTGTCGTTCGTTTCGAGCTTCAGATCGACATCTGAGTCGCTGTCATCGAGCGAGATCTCGTCCCCGCCCGACACAAAATCGCTGCTCAGATCCGCACTGTCTTCAAACGAAACACTGTCTTGAAGTAAAAGATCATCATCGTCTTCCAACAGTAAGTCATCGCCGCCCGCGCTGCCCATGTCCTTGCCAGTTCCCGACCCGCTATCTCCACCGATCGGTTCGTCATCCAGCAAGTCGCTCGCATCAGCACCTTTATCCGCATCGGCCGACAACTTGAGACTGCTGCTGCCAAAACTAAGGGCCTCTTCGTCATCAAAGATACTTGAGCTGGACAGATCGATACTGTCGTCTGCCTTCTTACTTTTCACTGCCGGAATCGACTGGTCGCCGCCGCCCTCTAATATCGGGCCGCTATCGCCCAACTTGAGCGAATCGTCATCGTCGTCATCGTCCAGCAATTTCAAATCATCAATTTTCAATGAGCTGTCGGAAACCGAGATCGAATCGCTTACTGAATCACCAAGCGGGCTGGAGAACAGCTCCACCGAGGAATCCTCCATGTACTCGACCGAATCAGGTTCTTGAAGAATTAGATCGTCATCCGATTCTTCCAGTGCGAGCCCCAGTTCACTGACTGCTTCGTCAATCTTACCTTTGACCGAATCGATTGCGGAACCATCGACCTTCAAAGTGATCCCGCGTTCGTCGGCAACCCGTTCGAGCTCCGACATCTTGAATTTCCAAGTGGCGCCATCACGGTAACCGAAGATCTCGTTGCTCGATCGCAGTTCGGCAATTTCGTCCTCGGTCATCCCAAGAATGCTGGCAGCTTCGTCCATTGGGATCAGTTTTGACATCGTTCGTTTCGCTCCGTCATCCGGGTCGGGATGGTTGAAAATCGAGGTTGTTGGCGCGTAGTGAGCAGGCGAGGAAACTCAGTATAGCTTGCCCGCACCACTGCCCATCGGCCTTGGCCGGTCAAGTCCGGAAAAACCGGCAAATTCTGCCACGGACTTGCCAAACAATAACCACCGGAATCGATTTCAGATCGCTCATGTAAAATCGGCGATCAACCGTTTCATCCGGTCACTTATTCATTCGCAATTCCCACGTCATCCGCCTTTTCAACAAGTCTAAAAGGCAAATTTCGGGAATCAAGTCAGCAAGCCGATGTAATCAGGATGTTCGGCTTTTCGGCCTACGATTCATTGACCTTTGACAACCAGCTCGCACAGCCTGCCAGAGAACATCGACACAATCCGGATAATGCGATTTTTTTAACATCGACTCGAATGGACACGGCTCCGTGAGCCCTGATTTCAACGCGAACACGGATATGCGTCATACGCCGTTCGAAAACTTGCGGTTGCTCGCAAGCGATTCACCCACGCAACGGTCACGCCCGTCGGCACGGGGTCAACTGGGCACTTCATGACCAGACAAACTCAAGTCGGCGATCCCTTTCAGGACGGCTCTTGGCTCTCTTTGCCCGATCAGCTACTTGCGCTGCGGTAACTCAACAATGCACGCTTGAACACCCAGCGGCTGGCCACCAGGCTCAACACCGCCGCCAATGCGGTGTAGCCGGCCAACAATAACTCCCACGTCTTCCATGGAGTGCCTAGCGGTTGAGCCAGCACGCGCGCGGGAATATTAGACACCACCAGAATCGGAATCACGAACGTGAACGTACCCCACAACGCCATCCCAATGCCGCTGCGCTGATAGATCTCCATCGGATACCGATAAAAGTTCGTGATATAAAACCAAAAGGTGTACAAGTTCTGATTGCGGCCCAGCCAGATGCTGGTTGACGACAGAACGATCATCACGCTGTACATGATGATCGCGCCGCACGCCACGAAAAACAAAAACGCTGGTAGGTACGCCAACGACAGTTGCAAATTCTTGTTCGAGTCGTTCGACAACTGAATCAATGAATAAACGATCAACCCTGCTCCGAGGATTCCGTTGGGAAGTTGAGCCCAGTTGATCCGTGGAAAGGAAATCAGAAATTGAGTGTCGATCGGCTTGAGCAACGCAAAATCCAGATTCCCCGTCCGAATCAACTCGCTGAACTCTTCCGCGTTGGCCATGAAAAATGTCTGGACCAAGCTGTTAATCACCCACACCGTACCGAGGAAGATAAAGAACTCGTTCTCTTCCCACCCCGACCCACGGCCGATAGAACTCGTGTGCTGATAGATGATCTTGAACAAGCCAAAATTCATCACTGCCCATGAAATCGACGACACGCATTGCAGGATGAAATTCATCCGAAACGACATATCGCGAATCAGCGAGTTGCGTGCAAATGTTAGAAAAACGTTCAGGTAGGAAGGTTGCACGGGTTGGTGTTTGGTTTTCGGTGTGAGGTATTAGACGAAGCTGGTTTTCGTTTGTTTCGTGGTTGCTAGGTTTCTCACAATTCAAAATTCAAATTTCAAATTTCATTTCGCATCCAGTCTGTTCAGCCACCGATCAAAAACAGGTGTTTCTCTCCTCGGACTAACAGATGCTCCCGGATTGGAACGGGAGTCGCAATCGTCGGTTCGCCCATCTTGTTCTCGGCAAAAATTTTCAGCGTGTCGCCTGTCAATTTCGCAACCATGATCACGCCGTCCTCGCGGGTAAAGAAAATCGAATCCCCCGCCACAACCGGCGAGGCAAAGTACTTCCCGCGCCCTTTCGGCAATTTCACCTGCCACTTTTCCTCGCCCGTCGTTTTATCAAAGCAGAACACTTTTCCAGTATCCGTTAGTAATATCAATTGGTTGCCAAACAAGATTGGAGTGGGCACGTCGGAGCCAAGACCAGATTTCTCCCACAGTCGGTGCGACTCCGTCACGTCACCACTGGCATTGGCAAGCTTCATCGCTCGCAGAAACTTTCCTCGACCGTAAGGAACGATCGCGACCTCTGAGTCTACCGCCGCCGACGCGATGGCTCGCCAATTCTGTTTGTTCTCTGGATTGAAGTCGCCTGCTTGCCACAGTTTTTCTCCTGACTTTGCATCCCACGCATCCAGATGATCGGCTCCCCAGACAACGATCGTTTCCCGACCATCCACATTCAACGCTACGGGAGTTGTATAAGCGTGATTGGATTCCGTGTTCACGTCGTAATCACGTGGTGCCTTCCATGCAACATCACCGGAAGCCAAATCGAAAGCCACCAGATACGATCCGCCTTCCTGCATCACAGCAATCACGGCATTGCCTGCGGCCAGCACCGGTGAAGTCGCTCGGTCCCACCACAACGTGTCTTCACCGTACTCTTGGATCAGATTTTTTTTCCACACCACGTTGCCCGCATGAGTCAAACAAGCGACGGTGGAACTTTTGTAATACACAACGACGTAACGATCGGTCACCACAGGCGAAGCATTACTGCCACTCCCATTGCGGTGCTTGCCAGGCTTCTCCTTGCCAAATTTCTGACGCCATTTTTCTTTCCCGTCGAACCCGAAACAGATCGCGCCGTCTTCCCCATCGATCGAACAAGTGACAAAAATTGAATCGCCCCACACAGCCGGTGTCGAACTGCCTCGCCCGGGCAATTCTGCTTTCCACTTGACATTCTTCAAACCCGAGAAGGTAACAGGATAGTCCCCCGTCACGGCGACTCCGTTCCCGTCCGGCCCACGCCACTGAGGCCAATTCTCTTGGGCGGAAGCGGGTACAGTCAGAATCATCGACGCGAGCAGAAGGAGGTACCGATTCATAGTGTGCCCTTGAATTTGGTCATTGATCTTGGTCATTGAAAATGCGAAAGCATACAGAAGGATCTATCCACCAAACCCGCTGTACCGTTTAACTCCACGGTGCCAGAGAACTCTCGCCAACACGATAAAAAACAGCGTCCACGCGATCTCGACGGCTAGGCCGATGTACATTTCTGTGCCGCGAATCTTACCAAGGAATACCGCAGCCGGGAAATAAGCCAAGTACTTGAACGGTAGAAAATTCACAAACGCGCCAATGGAACCCGGAAGTAGCTCCAGCGGAAACATGTGCCCGGACAACAGAAAGTTCAGCAGCATGTAAATGAAACCGAGGGAGGTGACCTCCAAGAACCAAAATCCGACCAGACCAATGCAGGCTTCCAAGAAAAAACCCAGTAGAAACGAGAGCAACAGCGAGGTGACGAACACCACCATCACATCAATCGGCGGCCATCCATCGACAAAAAAACTTCGACAGATCCAGAACACCAACGCAAAGGGCAACGTGGCAATCAGGTAGTAAACCAGTTTGTGAGCCACTCGCTGGGTCAGTAGACAACCGAGCATATCCACCGGCTGGATCAGAAATTTCTTGACCTCGCCGCTGCGAATCTGATCGGCAATCCCCCGAGTCAGCCCCGGCATGCTGGAAAACGCTCGGCTTACGATCACCAGCAGATAGTAGGCGACCATGTCGCCATAACGATAGCCGGCAATTTCTCCGTTTGGGTTTTCATTTCCCTGAGCCATGTTCGTTGAAATCACATCGTAGATCGCCCACCACAGAAAAATCTGAGTCAGCGTGGGCAGGAAACGCATCAGCGTACCGAGCATAAAATCGCCACGATACACCAGACGCTCGTTGATCGAAATTTGAAAGAACGTCCACCAGGTCATCACACGAGCGGCCATCAACTTACTCCGGTGGAGGTTGATTGATCGGCAGCGGATTGGTCTCGCACCCGATCTCGCTCGGCTTCAGAGAACACATTCGAAATGACTTCCTCCAGCGGCGGCTCCTCGACCACGATGTCGTCGACGCTATGGCTTGCCAGAATATCGCTGAGCGTTCGGCCAACGTCGTCTCGGTCGACTCGAAACTTGATCTTCGGCGCTTCGATCTCCACTAGGCCTGGAAGGTTCTTGAGTGCGTCAACCGAGCGACCATCCGTCATCTGCAAAGTCACGATTTTTTCGCCACTGAATCGATCGACGATATCTTCCAACGAGCCATCATGGTAAATCGCTCCGTTCGCAATAATGACGACTCGTTTGCACAACGCCTCGATGTCCTTCATGTAATGACTGGTCAGCAAAATGGTGGTGCGTCGTTCCTGCTGGTAAGCTTTCAGGAATTGCTGGATCTTGTGTTGAGCCACCACATCCAGACCGATCGTGGGCTCATCCAGAAACAAAACATCGGGCTTGTGCAACAAAGCCGCAATCAGCTCCATCTTCATTCGCTCGCCCAGCGACAGCTCTCGCACGGGTTGTCCAAGCAAACGAGTGACGTCCAGCATGTCAGTCAGCTCGTCGCGAGTGCGGTCAAATTCCTCACGAGGCACACCATAAATATGTTGGTTCAAGCGAAACGATTCTTGAGCCGGCAAATCCCACCACAGCTGGTTCTTCTGGCCCATGACCAGCGAGAATCGGCGACGGTATTCGTTTTCACGATGCCACGGGACATGCCCCAGCACCTGACACGTTCCTGAATCCGGATTGATCACACCCGATAGCAATTTCAGCGTGGTCGTTTTTCCGGCTCCATTAGGACCGAGGAAAGCGACGAACTCACCATCGTCGACTGTCAAATCGATATCGCGAACAGCGTGAACTTCTTTGTATTCGCGATGAAACAATCCGCGCACGGACGCCAGAATGCCTTCCTGTTTCTGATAAACACGGTAGGACTTGCACAAATTCTTGATTTCAATCGCAGGCATCGCTTCAGTATAAAGCGGCCAGAGTCTCATCGACAGCCGGGCCGAATCATGTGGGGTCCGCGTCTCATCAACCAGCCGTTATCATTCTGAAACGGATCGTTCAAGCCGAACAGGCGATCTGCCGTGCAAGCGGCAACGTCACTTCCGCATTCCGCATTCCGCATTCCGCATTCCATGAATTCTCTTCGCATCGGCATTGGCCACGACACCCATCGGCTCAAGCCCGGCGGCCCTCTGTGGCTGGGGGGGGTCGAAATCGATTATGACCAGTCGCTTGACGGGCACAGCGATGCGGACGTGTTACTCCACGCAGTCACGGACGCTTTACTGGGAGCCGCAGCCTTGGGCGACATTGGCGAACTGTTCCCCAACACCGACCCGGCCAACAGAAACCGAAACTCGGCCGAGATGCTCAGTATTGCAGCCGCACAAGTTGACGAAGCAGGTTTTCAAATCGTCAATCTCGACTGCATCATTTTTGCTCAAGCCCCAAAGCTATCCATTTACAAACGACCCATGGCAATTCGCATGGCTCAAGTGCTACACGTATCCCCGGATCAGATTGGAATCAAAGCGAAAACCGGCGAAGGAGTCGGCCTCGTTGGCGAAGGAAAAATCATGCAGGCTCAGTGCGTGGCTTTACTTCACAAGACAATGGCAAGTAAACCCTAAACCCTAAACCCTAAACCCTAAACCCTGAACCCTGAACCCTGAACCCTGAACCCTGAACCCTGAACCTCCAACTCGCATTCTCGGCATCGATCCGGGCCTGAACACAACGGGCTACGGAGTCCTTGCTGTTCAAGGTAACGATCTGGAATTGGTCGAAGCCGGCGTCATTCGCAGCGTGCGATCACACGATCTGTCGATGAGGCTGAAATCCATTCATGATGGGTTGCTGGACGTGATCGACTCGCTCAATCCAGACTACATGGGGCTGGAAGAACTCTACAGCCATTACCAACGCCCTCAAACCGCCATCATCATGGGACACGCTCGCGGAGTCATCTGCTTGGCCGCCGGGCAGCGTGACTTACCTCTGGTTTCCTACGCAGCGACTCAAGTTAAAAAGGTGCTGACCGGCAACGGCCGAGCACCCAAGACACAAGTCCAACTGGCGGTAACGCGCCACCTGGCCTTGGACGCAGTTCCCGAGCCGCCGGATGTCGCCGACGCGCTGGCGATCGCAATTTGTCATTACTACCTGTCACTAAAACCATCGAGCCTGACTTGATTACCAAAATTACTGGACAATTGGTCGACCTGACCGACGACGCAGCAACCCTTGCGATTGATCCATTCGAGTATGAAGTGCTCGTGCCCGATTTCACTCGGCGTTACTTGCAAATGAAACTGCAAGAAACCGTCAGCTTGCACACGATCCAGTACATCGACGGAAACGTGCAGAAAGGCGGTCGCATGACGCCTCGTTTCATTGGTTTCAACAGCGAGATCGAACGTCAGTTTTTCGAACTGTTCTGCAGTGTCGATGGTGTCGGAGTCAAAAAAGCACTACGGGCGATGGTGCGGCCGGTACCGGATATTGCGTCCGCGATCGAGCAACAAGACGTGAAGATCTTGACCACGCTGCCGGGCATCGGCGCAGCGACGGCCGAGCGAATCGTCGCCAAGCTGCGTCGCAAGATGGCTCGATTTGCCCTGCTGGTCGCGGCGGACATGCAATCGCAGGGAGAAGCCGCGACCACCAGCAACGTGGTGGACGAAACCTATCAAGTTTTACTCACACTGGGGCACAGCGAAGCCGAGGCCCGTCGATTGTTGGATGGCCCGATCGCCAGCAAGAAGAAATTCAAAAACGTCGAAGCCTTGCTACAAGCGGTGTATGACCAGAACCAAGACTGACGCCACCAAGTTGCATGTGCAACCCACAGACGAGTAAACTCTCAACAAGCCAACCGCAACTTACAAATTCGACACGCAAGCGAGCGGCCTCCGACAGGACGACGCGACGCGTGATTGCGCGGCGAGCGCGTGTCGCTTCAGCGTGCGAGGCGAGCGGAGCGCATGCAAAAACGCAGACGACCGATGGTTCGCTTGCGTTGATGCTGAATAAGCTTTGACTTCAACCGATTAAAAAATATCGGTCACGAACTGGTGCCCCCAGTGATAACGGCGACTGCTCGGGTAGTAGTTATGCCAAGCCTTGTTGTAGACCGGGATTCGCATCTCTTTGGGATAACGGTAGTACATGCTGTCAGAGCTTCGCATGTAGTTGTTTCCATAATAGTTGTGCGGGTACGTCACATAGGGATAGTGGTAAAAACGTTCCATGTTCTGGGACGTGTTATTGCCTCCCCAAGTGGCTCCGTAGGCGTGGGTCTGAGCCTCAGCCGATTGAGCCGCAAATGTGAGCGTCACAGCGACGATGGCGGCGATAGCAAAACGACGAATCATGGAGTTTTCCTCCGAGTACGGTCAATCGCGACGAACCGTCAGCGAACAACCAAGATATGTTTCTGGGACTAAGGTTCCATCGGCAATCGTCATTGCCCGAATGAAGCGATTCTTCGGAGGAACCCGAAAAGCTTGACAGAGTCGAAAGAGGACAGTTTACAGGACACTGGGTACTGGTGGGCTGATGAAAATGTTGACGTTTCAGCAAGTTAGTCAAATTGCAGGTTAATTTGGCCCCGGCAACTTTCGGCCCAAAGGGCCAGCTTCACGTCAGCCCGGGGCAAAGTGGAACGTCGCCCCGGGGAATCTTTGCTCCTTTGCAGCC